>JBBUBI010000028.1:0-37252 GCA_038058335.1 Patescibacteria group bacterium | reverse complement strand
GCGACTTTTTCAGCTTCTTGTTTTGACTTGCCTGTTCCCTGTCCCAGCAATTTTCCGTCAAGATACGCGCCTACAGTAAATAGCTTCTTGTGAGGTGGTCCTTCCTCCTTAATGACTTTATAAACGGGTGAGGTTTGATTTTTGGCTTGTATTGATTCCTGAAGCAGACTTTTTGAATCCTTCAAGGCCTTTTTTGACAGAAAAAACTCTGCTTTGGGAAGAAGTACGGCGGTTAAGAAATCTGATACCGCCTCGGCTCCCTGATCCAAAAACAAAGCGCCTATAAATGCTTCAAACGAGTCAGCGAGAAGGCTTGTATTTTCTCTTCCTTTTGACTCCTCTTCGCCTTTTGAGAGCTTAAGGAGATCGCCCAGATTAAGCTCTCTGGCGACTTGAGCAAGCGTGATTGTGTTTACGAGAGTTGCGCGTAGATTGGTCAGAATGCCTTCGTCAAAATTTGGATATTTTGAATATAAATATTTAGAAACTACAAATGAAAGAACGCTGTCTCCCAGAAACTCAAGCCTTTCATTTGAAGAAAGTGCTTCTTTTGTCTCATTAAGATAAGATCTGTGTATAAAAGCCTGTTCAAAAAGATCTTTATTTTTAAAATCAGGTAGTTTAGTCATAGATTCGATTAGCTCACTATGATCCTGAGCAAGGTCGAAGGATCATTTTAAATTTCCTACTATTTTGCCCAATGCGCCATTTACAAATCCAGGACTTTTGTCTCCGCCGTATTCCTTGGCAAGTTCGATTGCTTCATCGACGATTACCTTTGGAGGTTCTTTTTTTTCAATCATAAGTTCAAATACCGCAAGTCTCAGTATTGCCAAATCAACTCTATTGATCTTATCAATTGGAAATTCAGGCGCAGCTTTTTTAATACTTTCGTCAATTTCATCCAAATTAAGTCTTACCTGCTTTGCGCCTTCGCCTGCTGATTGTTTGAAAAAACTGTTTTTGAAAAGATCCTCTACTGTCTTTTGTCTTTTCTTATGCCTGGGGTCCAGCGGGTTCTTCATCTTTATTCTTTACTTTCTTTTCAAGATTCAAAACTTGCCTTCCCTGATAAAATCCGCATTTCTTGCAGATAACGTGGGGCATATTATTTGCACCGCAATTCTCACAGAGTACTCCGTGAGGAATTCCAAAATTTATAGAATGTCGTCTCTTCCCTTGTCTTTGCCTTGAATGTCTTTTCTTTGGTTCTTGTGGCATTTGCCTATTTTACCTCAATCTAGCTTTACTTGCAACAATTTTATTTAGAAGCTCCGTTTACCGAAGTTTGCAAGAATAAATCAAGATATGGTTGAATTTCGTGTTTTTTATATCCCTGAACTAAAAAATTCCTCAACTCTTCTTTTATGAGTCCTATTGCTTCTGCTCTCGAATAAGAAGAGTCAAGTGAGTTGACCAATCCATTTGCTGGTTTGAAAAGAGTGGTCATTGTGTGATTCAGCTGTATTCGTCTTCTCTCTGGATTTTTCATAGTGCTAGGTGGGAAAACATTGATAAGACCAAATCTCACGGCTTGAACTTTATCAATGTAATCCGTAAGCTGTGCTTCCTTATCTTCAGGAGATTTAGCGTGCACTCTTCTATACAAATCCCTCACGGCAGTTTTTGTTGGTTCATCTTCCAAAGATCTTGATAATAATCTGAAAGCAGCGACCTCCCTCCTTTTAACTCTTGGCCTGACTTCATCGTAATTTGGATGTGAATGCGTCAAATCGCCTGCCAAAATTTCTCCTGCATCATGGATATAAATCATATGCGAAACTGTAGTGAAATTTACTTCACTTGGAATATGTATAAATTGATGTCCGATATCTTCAAGAATAAGAAGCATATCTCTTACATGATCCAAATCGGATTCTTACGTGCTGGAGCTTAAAATTCCATGTTCCCATCTCAGAATTCTTGCGAGTCCTCTTTCATATTCTGTTCTTAAGTTTTCCGGAATTGGAGGTCGGTAAGCTGGGGATTTTTCTAAGGTTGTCATTATCCGCTAAAGCATAACCAACGATTAGATGTATGTCAATATTTAATCAGGGGAGATTTGGGAGAGGTTTTCTGATTGCAATTTTTCAGATAATTTTGGATATGATTTTAGTTTTGGAAAAATATCCTCTGCTTCTTTTTTTGCTTTTTGAATCAGAGGTAAATCGGAAAATGATGCGATTTTAAGTTCGGCAATTCCGTGCTGTGTTGTTCCAAATATTTCACCCGGCCCCCTGAGCCTTAGGTCAAGCTCGGCAAGTTCTGCTCCGATATGGATTCTTTCCATTCCTCTAAGTCTTTCTAGTGTTTTTGTGTTTTTTGCCTCAGTAAATAACAAGCAATATGATTGCATATTACTCCTCCCCACTCTTCCCCGAAGCTGATGAAGCTGAGAGAGTCCAAACCGCTCGGATGCTTCGATGACCATAATAGTTGCGTTCGGAATATCGATGCCTACTTCAACAACAGGAGTTGCGACCAAGATGTCATATTTTTTATTCTTGAAATCTGTAAGAATTTGTTCCTTTTCTTTACTTTTGAGCTTTCCATGTAAAAGCGCAAGCTTGAGCTTCGGGAAAATCTTGGTTTTAAGTATTTCAAATTCTTTTGTCGCGGCTTTTACTGTAGTCATAGTCTCAGACTCCTCAATAAACGGACAAATTATAAATGCTTGAGATTTATTTTTCTTAAGTTCTTTTTCGATCCATTGGTATGCTCCGCTTCTCTTCTCTTCAGGCGTAAGCCATGTTTTGACAATCTTTCTTCCATGAGGCATTTCATCGAGAAATGAGAGATCCAGATCTCCATACAAAGTAAGTGCTATTGTTCTGGGGATTGGAGTTGCGGTCATAGTGAGAAGATGGGGACTTTTGCCTTTGCCTCTAATAATAGATCTTTGTCTTACTCCAAATCTTTGTTGTTCATCAATAATTACAAGTCCAAGCTTATCAAAGTTTATTTTATCTGATAAAACCGCGTGAGTTCCAATAAGAATATCAGTATTTTTTATTATGTAGTTTGTATTATGTATTTTTTCTTTTTTATACTTAATACTTGCTACTTTATACTTGATACTTCCTGTTTTTAAAGCGACGGTAACTCCCAAAGGAGTAAGAAGTTTGGAGATAGTATCGAAATGTTGATTTGCTAGGATTTCAGTCGGTGCCATTATGACTGACTGAAATCCATTGAGGCAAGCGATATGCATCGCAATTGCGGCAACGACAGTTTTCCCGCTTCCTACGTCTCCTTCAAGAAGCCTATTCATGGGCTTTTTTGATTTAAGATCCTTAAGAATTTCCTCAACTGCTTTTTTTTGGGCATTGGTTAGTTCAAACGGAAGGCTTTCCAAAAATTCTTCTATTTTATTTTGAAAATCAACAATCTTAAAACTATTTGTTACGGTTTTTTTCTTCCAATCTTCTTTTTTTATGATTCCTTTAAGCTGAAGCATAAAGAGTTCGTCAAACGAAAGTCTCTTTCTCGCCTCCCCTACTTCATCAAGAGAGTTAGGAAAATGAATTTTATTTAAGGCATCTGCGAGTTTCATAAAAGAGTTTTTCGTTAGTATCTCATTTGGCATTGTATCCATGGAGATGAGATCAGACTCATGAAGTAACTTATAGACTTGTCTTCTTATCCATTTCGAAGATATTCCTCGTGTCTCAGGATAGATTGGCACGAGACGACCGGTATGGATTGTATTTCCGTTTATAACTTCAAATTCCGGAGTTTCGAGGACGAGCTTATTGAGAGCGAATTTAACTTTGCCTGATAGGGATACACGATCGCCTTTTTTTAGAGTCTTCGGAATATATGGCTGATTAAACCAAATGATATCAATCTCATCAGTTTCATCTGCAACCTTTGCTTTCTGCAGATTTTTCCATTTTCTTGTGTATTCATTTTTAATTTCCGTAATTTCTCCTTGAATCGTGACTATCTCCCCTGCTTGGACGCTACTGATTTTTGATATCAGAGAAAAGTCTTCATATCTGAATGGAATGTGAAAAAGAAAATCTTCTAGCTTTTTTATTCCAAGCTTTTCAAGTCTTCCGGCATACTTCTTGTAGATTCCGCCGATTCCTGCGATAGGCGTATTTACGTTCATAAATAATTATTGAAAAAGCAGAGACAGAGATGGGAGGAATGATGTAGCGATAAGTGCAACAGTTGCGATGACTACAATTATTTTCCAAACCCACTGGTGCTTTCTAAATATTTCCATAAATATATTCTATCACGAAGATTTTAGTTTTGCAGATTTGAATTTTCCAACTTTTATAACCTTTTCTTTTTCCAGATCCAGAATTTCACTTGGATCGCTTTTGACCTTCCCATCAATTGACACTCCACCCTGTTCAATTAATCTTTTTGCATCAGACTTGCTTTGTGCAAGATTTGTATATATCAAAGCGTCAATTAAACTTGCTTTTTCATGTCCAACTGTCACGATTTGCGCTTCTGGGGTTTTGGTGAAATTATTCTCTGCATCTTCCGCATCTTTTTCTCCGTGGAGCTCTTTTATAATTTGTCTAGCGAGTTCTTTTTTTGCATTAAGCAAACTTCCTCCTCTGTCTAATTCGCTTTTTATATTTTCAATTGCGGTCAATGCTAGGTTAGTAGCAAGAGTAAAATACGGAATTATCAGGTCATCATTTATCGCCATTATCTTAACGTACATTTCATTTGGATTATCCTCAAGCCAAATAGCGTTGTTCCAGGTCTTGCTCATTTTTCTTCCGTCTGTTCCGAGAAGGAATTCAGTTGCTAGTACATAAGATTCTTTATCTCTCCAGTTTTTTTGCAATATTCTTCCTGCCTGCATATTGAAAGTTTGGTCGGTTCCTCCGATTTGGACGTCGGTATCTAGGAAATAGCTGTCGTATCCTTGCATCGCAGGATAAAGCCCCTCATGGAGCCCTACGTATTTGGATGAAGAAAGTCTTTTTTTGACAAGTTCGCGCGATGCAAAATCGCCAAACGAAAACTGCTGAGCAAGTTTTATAAAATCTCTTGATGAAAGATTATCGAGCCACTCGCTATTGTATCTGACTTTGATGTTTGAAAAATCCAAAATTTTCTCAGCTTGATCTCTATAAGTTTGGAAATTCTTTTCAATCTGCTCGGTAGTTAGAACCGGCCTTTCAGTGTCTTTGTCGGATGTGTCACCGATAAGCGCTGTAAAGTCGCCGATTAGAAAAGTTACATTATGACCAAGATCTGAAAATTTCTGAAGTACTCGCAGGGGTACCGCGTGGCCTAAATGAATTCGCGTGGCAGTTGGATCGATTCCGAAATAAACGTTTAATTTCTTATCAGTTGTAAGAAGTTCTTTGAGTTTATCCCTGCTCGGAATGATATTTGCGACTCCGCAAGTCAGTAATTCTTCAATTTTATCCATGAGCTCAGTATATCATAGCCAGTGACTAAGCGACTAGCAACTAGTGGCTAGTATTGGTATAATTGGGAGTATGCGCGATTACGCAAGGAAGGTAAGCAGACGGTCAAGAATGCGGACAAGTGACCGATCCAAAATCCTTCTCTATAGCAAGCTCTCAAGGTACGCTCTGTTTGGATTTATCGGTTTAGTTTTGTTTACGATAGTCCTGTTTCTTTGGTATGGCAAAGACCTTCCTCAACCCGGCAAGCTCTCCGATGCGCAGCTTGGTAATTCCACTAGAATTTACGACAGAAAAGGTAAGCTTCTCTACTCTGTTTTTCAAGAGGAGAACAGAACATATGTAAAGTTAAAAGATATTCCTGATCATCTAAAAGAAGGAACAATATCAATTGAGGATAAGGATTTTTACAAAAATCAGGGATTTTCTGTCTGGGGATATGTAAGAGTTTTGCGCGATGCTATTCTTCTTCGCGGGCTTACTGGAGGGTCTACGATTACGCAGCAGCTTGTTAAGACAGTTTTACTTTCTTCCGAGCGGACACTTCCCCGAAAAATAAAAGAACTTATGCTTTCGATTCAGGTAAGTCAGAAATATTCCAAAGATCAGATACTTGAAATGTATCTCAATGATGTACCCTACGGAGGCGCGAATATCGGAGTTGAGGCGGCATCTCAGAGCTATTTTGGAAAAGACGTAAAAGATCTTAATCTAGCCGAAAGCGCATTTCTCGCAGGACTTCCTCAGGCGCCTAGCATTTATTCTCCATATTCGGGAAATAAGTATTACATAGACAGAACCGAAGCGGTGCTCAAGCAAATGAAGGAAGAGAAATATATTACAAAAGAAGAAAGCGAGAGGGCTCTTGAGGAAATAAAGACGAAGAAATTTACAAAAAGAGATGAGAGCATCAAGGCTCCCCATTTCGTCATATATGTTAAACAGATCTTAGCTAAGCAGTTTGGTGAATCAGCGGTTGAACAAGGCGGTCTTCAAGTAACCACAACGCTTGATTATGATATACAAAAAGAAGCAGAGAAGATTGTTAAGGAAGAGATCACTAAGCTTAAGGGTTATCGAGTCGGGAATGGCTCAGCGGTTGTAATGGATCCGAAAACAGGTGAAATACTTTCAATGGTAGGAAGCAAGGACTATTTTGAAACTGAAAACGACGGTAACTTCAATACAACTCTTGCCAACAGACAGCCGGGATCTTCACTTAAGCCTATTATCTATGCTACTGCTTTTGAAAAGGGTTACTCTCCCGCAACGCTTCTTATGGATGTTAAGACAGAATTTCCCACGGGTGAGGAGGCTCACCCGATTTATATACCTGTAAATTATGACGGAAAATTCAGGGGGCCAATGCAGGTAAGATTTGCATTGGGAAATTCGATAAACCTTCCTGCTGTAAAGATGCTCGCAAAAGTAGGGCTGCAGGATGTAATGCAGAAGGGATATTCAATGGGAATACGAAATTGGGAGCCTACAACTGCAAATATGAAAAACGTAGGACTGTCATTGGTGCTTGGAGGACGCGAGACGACGCTGCTTGATGAGGTTACTGCGTATTCTGTTTTTGCAAACAAAGGAGTGAAGCAAGATCCAGTAACTATTCTTAAAGTAACTGAATCAGGGGGCAAGAAGATTTTTGAGCATAAGAAAAAAGACGGACAAAAAGTCTTGTCAGAAGGCGTTGCATTTCTTATCTCTCATATACTTCTAGATAACAATGCCAGATCAATTGTTTTCGGAGCAAGGTCGTTTCTGAATATTTCCGGAAAAAATGTTTCGGTCAAGACTGGTACTACGGATCAGAAGAGAGACAACTGGACAATCGGTTTTACGCCTTCGTATGTCGTAGGAGTGTGGGTAGGAAATAACGACAATAGTCCGATGAATCCTGCAATTGCCTCAGGTGTGACAGGTGCATCTCCCATCTGGAATAAGATAATGACGCATGTTCTTAAGGACAAAAAAGATGAACAGCCAAATAAGCCGGACAGTGTAATTGCTCTTGAAATTGATTCCCTAGGTGGCGGGCTTCCTGTGGGAGGTCAGTCGACTAGGTCAGAGTATTTCCTGAAAGGCACTGAGCCTACGGGACCGGGTAGTATTTATCAGAAAGTGAAGTTATCCAAGAAGGATAATAAGAAGCTCGCGAGTCAGTCCGAGATCGATGCAAGAGAGTACGATACCAAAGATTATATTGTATTTGCCGAGGTTGATCCTATGTCGACTGATGGAAAAAATAGATGGCAGGAGGGTATTAATGCTTGGCTTGCCGGGCAATATCCGGGAGATGAAAAGTATCATCCGCCTACGGAGACATCTGAGCATCAAGTTTCAGGTGGAAATAATAATCCTACGCCAACATCCGAGCCTTCGGCAACAATGACTCTCATGCCTACTCCGTAGTGTTAACCGATCTTAATTTTGAATTTTTCTTCTAGGGATTTTAGGAGTTGTTCTCTTATTTTTGCGACCTCTTTGGTAGTCAAATTTCCTTCTTTGTTTTGGTAGACAATGTGAAATGTTTTATTATTTTCAAATGTATCTTTTAGTGTTACATTCTCAATAAGCAAACTTTGTTTTCTAATTTCCTCAATTATATCACCCGTTGGGGTTTCGTTTGTAACTGTAAGAGTAATGTCCTCAATTATCGGAGGGTATTTTGGAAGAGGAATAAATTTCTTGCTTAGGTTTATTTTCGATATAAACTCATCAAAGTTTAGTTCGAAGAATATGCCTTCTTCTAGAATTTGAATATAGTCTATTACTTGGTCTTTGACTCCAAATTCTTCAAAGAGTTTCTCAAGAAGCCCTTTTATTTCAAAATAGCTTTTACTATTTGATATGCCTGAAAGAAAATAGGGCTCATCAGTTTTGTCAATTGATGAGCCAAGATAAACTTTGCCAAGCTCAAAAAGACTTACTCTATCGGAGTTTGGCAGATTTTGAGCAAAAGCTTTCCTTAAATTTATTTTGTGAGTAGTCCTCAGATACTCAAATTCCCGACTGACAGGATTGTCTACTCGTAATGCTTTATCGGGATTAATTTCATTTTCTTCAAAATCATTTTCCGAAACCAAGCTATAAGTATAAACTTCGGAAAATCCGCCTGCTTTAAATATCTGTTTTACCTTTTCTTCAAGGTTATAATCTTTAAAATATGGAACTGTCTGTGTTGGTATTTGTCCTGAAGGCAGGGTTTTTGGAAAATTGTTATATCCATATAGCCTTGCAACTTCTTCAATTATATCTTCTTCGATTTGGAGGTCATTTCTGTAAGTAGGAATTGTAACTCTAAGTTTTTCTTCTGATATTTTCTTAGTTTTTAAATTCAAACTCTCAAGTATCTCTACAACTTTGGTTTTTGGAATCTCAATGCCCAGAATCTTGTTCAGTCTTGTAAGATCAAGTTGAACAAGCCAGGGCTTAAAGTCCTGCTTTTTAATATCGTAAAGAGGACTTGCTATTTCTCCGCCTGCAATTTCCAAAATCAGCTCGGTGCATCGGGAAAGAGCTTCCACAGCGCCTCCGGCGTTTACTCCCCTTTCGAAAATACTTGAAGCTTCAGAGCGAAGTCCTAGAGATTGTGAAGTTTTGCGTACAAGAGATGGAAGCTCAACAGGAGCTCTCAGGAAGATGGTTTTTGTACTTTCATAAGTTCCTGAATTTTCTCCGCCTTTTATTCCGCAAAGATCTATAATTTTCTCCTCGTCTGATATCACTACGGCCCCGTTTGGCAGATGATAAGATATGCCATCAACACTTGTAAATTTTTCTCCGCCTAAAGTCTTATGAACTTTAATGGTCGCGCCTTTTATTTTTTTAAAATCAAAAGCATGGATGGGATTACCCAGTTCAAGCATTACGTAATTTGTTATGTCTACAATATTATTTATCGGACGTTGTCCCATTTTGATCAGCTTTTCCTTGAGCCACTCCGGCGAGTCCTTGACGGTAATTCCGTCAATTATTATTCCGGTAAATCTTGGATTAATTTTAAAATCTGAAATGATTTTAAGAGGAAGTATTTTCTCTGGTTTTATACTTTTAAGATTAGATAGCTTAGGAAGCTTAATAGTTTTGTTCTCTACTGCTGCGATTTCTCTTGCGATACCAATTATTGAAAGTAGATCTGGCCTATTCGGTGTAATTTCAAAATCAAAAATCACATCGTCTTTTGTTTTTTCAATTCTTTCTGTTCCGAGTCCCACCTCGGTAAGTCTGTCTCCCAATTTCTCAGGAGTAGATTTGATTTCAACGTATTCTTTAAGCCAGGATAAAGGCGCTAGCATAATTTATAATTTAAAATTTTTAATTTATATTGAATTTTCATTTTTTAAATATTTAGATTTCATTTCAAATTGTAAATTTCAAATTTAAAATTGTTCTAGAATTCTTAAGTCCGGATTGATTAAAAGACGCAGGTCTTCCATTTGATACCTAAGCGTGACAAGTCTTGAAAGCCCGATGGCGAAGGCAAAGCCTGAGACTTTCTTACTGTCATAGCCTACAGCTTTTAGCACGTTTGGGTGTATCATGCCGGCCGGCATAATCTCGCTCCATCCGGACTGCTTGCAGAAGCTACAGCCCTTTCCTTTGCAAACAGTACATTCCATATAGGTGTCAACTCCCGGCTCGACGAATGGAAAGTTGGTTGTGGCAAATTTTAGTTTTATATCTTCGCCCATTAGCTTTCGGAGTACATAATCAATAGTGCCGAAGAGGTCAGTCAGCTTGATATTTTCATCAACACAAAATCCTTCAACTTGCCAAAACTCAAATCCGTGTGATGCATCTACTTGCTCGTATCTGAAACATTTGCCTGGGATTATTACCCGTACCGGAGGCTTTGTCTTTTCCATAACTCTTCCTTGCATTGCTGAAGTTTGAGTTCGGAGTATTATTTCTCCTGGATTTACCTTTGAATTTCTTGTATCAAGGTAAAATGTTTGTTGCGTATCCCGCGCAGGATGATCTTTTGGGATATTAAGTGCTTCGAAATTATAATAATCTGTTTCTATTTCAGGACCATCAGTAGCTTGATAGCCAAGACTCTTGAAAACATCTACAACGTCGTAAATAACCTGAGTAAGCGGGTGAAGATGTCCGATATTGGGTTTTACTCCAGGAAGCGAAGTGTCTATTTTTTCTTTTACTCTTTGAGTTTTAATTTGTCTTAGAGTTGCGTCTTTTTCCTCAAGAGTTTCTTCAATGGTTTTCTTGACTTCATTGGCAAGTCTTCCTACATCAGGTATTTTTTCTTTGGAAAGTTTGGGGATTTCCTTAATCGCAGTTGTCAGCCTTCCGCTTCGTCCAAGAAATTGAATTTTTATCTCTTCAATTTCTTTGGGATCTACAGCTTCAAGTATCAGCGAAACCGCAGAATTTTTAATTCCAATAAGCTCTTCTTCCATAAAATAAGAATACCATACTTACTAGCCTTCTTGCAGCCTAGACATTATTTCAATCGCACCGGATTCGTTTGCTGCCATTCCCGCAACTCTTATCAATGCTTTTTCGTGTAAAGCGCTCTCCGGACTTGTTCTCTTCGCGTCAATCAATGTGTTCATAGCAGTAATAACCCTAGTTACAAGCATTGAATTTTCTATATTTTCTTTACCCATGCATCCATACCTCCTTAAAATAAAAAAACCCTCGCTTGTTTTCCGAAATTTTCCGGAAGTGCGAAGGTGTATTTTTTGCAAAAAACTACCCTCGCCTAAGCGAAGGTAAAATAAAATGAAAAAAATATTTGCTTTTGCATAAAGATATTCTATCAGGCGCTTCGAACTGAGTCAACAACCTTTTTGAATACTTCGGGATCGTTTGTGACAAGATCGCTTAAGATTTTTCTGTCAAGGTCAATTTTGGATTTTCTAAGCTTATTCATGAGTACGCTGTATGACAGGCCTTCCTTTTTGGCCGCTTCTGCAATACGAGTAATCCAAAGCGTTCTGAAGTCTCGTTTCTTGAGTTTTCTTCCATGATAAGCATAAGACCTGGCATGAAGCTCTGCTTCTTTTGCAGCCTTAACCAGTCTACTCTTGGTACCTCTGTATCCCTTTGTAAGGCTGTGAAGCTTATTGTGCTTTCTTCTTGATACGACTCCTCGTTTTACTCTTGGCATATTTATTAGCGTTTAGTTGAACTATTTTCTAAACTCTATTTACTATACTCTGTCCTATGCTTCTCCTAACATCTGTTTTATTTTCTTTGCAAATTTTCCAGTCAATTGACCTGGTTCTTTCTGTCTTCTCAATCTTCTCTTGGACTTATTAAGTTTAAGATGGCTTTTGTACTGATGAGAAAACATAACTTTACCATTTTTGGTAACCTTAAATCTTCTACTGACTGATTTCTTTATTTTCTTCTTTGGCATTCTTATTATTTAGATCCTCTTTTTTATCTGTAGGCTTTGGGCTTTTTCCTCCTGGAGAAATTATAGCAATAAGCTGTCTTCCTTCAAAACGCTTTTCTCTTTCAATTTTTGATACATCTGAAAGTTCATTTATTGCTTTTCCCAAAACCTCCTCACCGAATTCAGGGTGAGTGATTTGCCTACCTGCGAATTTTACCACAAATTTGATCTTATTTCCATCGCCCAAAAGCTCCCGGGCCCTTCTGACGATCACCATCAGGTCATTGTCGTCCATAAATGGTCCAAGCCTTAACTCTTTTGTCCCGGATTTGCTGGACTTTTTCTTCTCTTCTTTCTTGCGTTTTTCCTCCTGATACATGAACTTATTAAAGTCAATTATCTTTGCGACTGGAGGAGTCGCCGAAGGTGCAATTTCTACGAGATCTAGGTTTTCTTCTTTTGCTCTTTTCAGAGCTTCATACTTGCTGAGTATACCTATTTGTTTTCCATCCGGACCCAATACCCGCATTGTATTGGCAAATATTCGCTCGTTTATTCTGTAAAACTTTCTGTTGTCCGGCTTTCTTTTATGTCTTTTTATCAATTTCTTCTTTAATTAAATTAAGAAACTTAGAAATTTCTAATTGTCCTAGATCTTTTCCATCCCTCGTGCGGATAGATAGGCTTTTAGTTTCAATTTCTTTGTCCCCTATTATACCCATGTAGGGCACTTTTTGTAAAGACACCTGCCGAATTTTTGATTGAAGAGTTTCTGATCTGCTGTCTGCCTCAACCCGAATCCCTGCTTCCAAAAGCGTATCTTTGATCTCGTTTGCTTTCTCGGCATGTCTGTCTGCAATCGGAAGAATCACTGCTTGTACTGGAGAGAGCCAAAGCGGAAAAGCTCCTTGAAAATGCTCAATTATCATTGCAAGGAATCTTTCGTATGATCCAAAGGTTGCTCTATGAAGCATTACCGGTCTTTGATCCTGACCATTTTCATCTACGTAGGAAAGTTCAAATCTTGCAGGAAGGTTGAAATCAACCTGGATAGTTGAAAGCTGCCATTCCTTGCCTAGAGAGTCTGTGATCATAAGATCCATCTTGGGTCCGTAAAAGGCTGCTTCTCCTTCTACTTTTTTGTAATTTATCTTAAGTTCTTTAAGTATATCTTCCATAAGGCTTTGCATTTCCTCCCAGGTTTTTTCATCTCCCAAGTATTTTGCTTTATCCTTCGGATCCCAAGCTGAGAGTCTTATCCAATTTTCAAGCTTGAAATCCTTCAGCATCTGCTGGTTTAGGCTTAGTGCTTTTCTGAACTCCTCTCGCACTTGATCAGGCCTTGCAAACACATGCGAGTCATCGAGTGTCAGCGAAAGTACTCTTGCAAGTCCCTCAAGCTCGCCTGAGAGTTCTGATCTGTACTGAGTGGTGCTTTCAGCGTATCTTTGGGGCATATCTCTATATGACCATGGTTTTCGGGCAAAAATCTGAATGTGGTGCGGGCAATTTGCGGGTTTTAGCATATACTCTCTGCCTTTTGCCTTCATCACGGGAAACATATCTTCTGAGAATTTCTCAAGATGTCCGGACTTCTCATACAAATCTTTTTTTGCGATATGAGGAATAGACACAAATTGGTACCCTTCTTTCTGCAGAAGATCATCTATGTATGTATTCAAAACTCGCTTGAGAACTGTGCCCTTGGGTGTAAAAAGAGGAAGTCCGGAGCCTACGAGATCAGAGAATGTAAATAGATCTTGTTCTTTTCCTATCTGCTGATGATTTTTCGAATTATCCATATGAGGGACTATTTTACCAATTGAGGATTGGTTTGTAAATTTGAAAGTACATAGCTTGTGAGATTTGATAGAAAATCGCCTATGAAGGGAATCCAATTTACGTTCTTAAGTACAGTTGTAAGAAGAAAAATAATAAGGGAAAATCCTATTGTTACTCCTACTGCCCATGCAAGGCCTCCGAGAAAATTATTGATCAATATATCTCTGACTGCTTTAGTAGCCTGCTGAAATCTAGTCACAGCTATAGTATATCAAAGAAATTGTAATTAGCTAGATGTTTTGCTAGAATCACATTCCGGATTATGACCAATCCCACCTGGGAGGTGGATTTATATCGACACCTAGGAAACCTCGGAGTTTATGGTGGATCCAAGTGGATTCGAACCACTGACCTTTGCAATGTCAGTGGAGCTGACAGGATTCGAACCTGTGACCTCTTCAATGTCAATGAAGCGCTCTAACCAACTGAGCTACAGCTCCAAATTTATGCAACGCTCTCTCCACGCTTGTCAAGCAAGCGAACTCAGTTTGAAAACTTCCGTTCCAACTGAGCTATGGATCCGCTTAGAGATTTTAACAAAATACTTTTGTTAAAACAACATTTTTTCAATTTGACAAAAGCAAATATTAAATTATAATGATTAGGAATGAGCCAAGAGGCAGATAGACGCATTCCCATAATTGGTATTTTAGAAACTTCTCAAAGGATCTCTCCAGAGCCGACCCTAGCCGAAAGAATAATCCTTGCTCACAAAGGGAGAGTTCTGTTTCAAAAGGCAATAGGAGTTGCTGAAACGACAAGAATAGATGAGGCAATAAATGCTTTGCTAGAAGTAGCAGGGAATATGACAGAAGTAAGTATATCTCCGGAATCAGTACTTGAACCTATGATTAGGGCTAAGGATAAATTGCCTAATGAAAGAAGATATCAAGACAGCGCAAGTATAAGCTTAGCAAACGTTTATGGAATGTTGGGAGATTTTGATGAAATGAGGGGGCTTCTTCCTCGTCCCGAATCAGACGACTCACTTTGGGCAACATCAGCGTATATATATGCGGGAGAGACCTTAATAAGCCAAGGAGAAAATCCTACGCAAATTTTGGAAGAAGCAATGGATAGAATTTCGAAGAATATTCCCCGCGACGGCAATAATTTTTTTCTGAAAGTTATACAGTATGGAAGAATTGCAAGAGTTTTACACAAAGCAAACCTTAATCCAGGAATCGCATTTGAAAAGGCAGAAGAAGAAATAAGAAAAGCAGAGGGAATACGACAATGGGGCACGAGCGATAATAGTGTTCAGAAACAATTGGCAGAAGCTTATATTTCCTGTGGATATCTTGATGATGCTGTAAGATTAATTAATCAGTTTGATTTAGAAAGTGGTTCTGCGTCTGATAAAAATATTCCTTGGAAAATAAGAATGGATTATAAGTATAGAGAAATCAGGGAAACATTAGGGAAGGTATTCGATGAACAGATTAACCTGGGTAATATAGAAGGCGCAGCAAAAACTGCGTGGGCAATGAGCTCTAAAATAGCGTATGCACAGGCACTTGCGGCAAAGGCAGTTAAAGAAGCGGATGAGGGAATAAATCCCCAACCAACAATTGATAAAATATCAGAAATTCCAGAAATCTACGATGACGAGTTTTATGAAAAAATATATCCCTCTATCTTTATTGCGATGAAAAAATCTGGAAAATTAGGAGAAAATTCTGGGATTATGCTCGATACAAGAAATGCTTTCTCCGAGTTGGAGGACGATCAAAAAGCAGAAATTCTATTCGCTATTTCTGATGCGGTAGAAGACGTAGGACTTGTCGGTGAACACGGATATGTAGAGGCTTTTAATGCGATTGATAGATTTCATGAGGATTATGATGAGATCGATGATTTTTTTGGGACGTCTTACGAATTATATGAGGATGGTATTAAACGCCTAGCCAAAAAAGGATATTTTGATCTTGCTATTTCATATTTTGAGAAAAAATTCGGGGATAAAGACTACAGTCAGGTTAAGTCAGGAATTATGTCTTTTATAGCTCGGGAGATGGTTGAGCAGGGTTTGTCCAAAGAGGAAATTGAGTCGTTAACTCCTGAGCAAGTTCTGGAAATTCGCAAAGATCTATCTACTCACGAAGCAGTTAGTTACTTCGATTTACAAACAACTAGCTGAGGCCAGTTGGATCTTCCATGGAATTCGGTTAAGAGGATTTATCCTGCCTGAGTAGCCACGACGCGCTCATTTGAAAGTCCAAAAGTAGTTCCGTGTTTCTTAAACATTGACCAATAATTTCTTTGTCCCTTCTTACTCTTCATTGTATTAAGCCAAGCGCCTGAATCTTCTATTTTTGCTCTTGCAGCTCTTACGACTGACAGCATCCATTGGAAAAAGTTTACATGATACTCACCTGGATTTTCGATCCGTTGCTCTATAGTAACTTCCTTAAATTCCATAGCCATTTCTGCTGAGGCTTCGGTTATTTTTTTAAGCTCAAATAGAATCTCCTGAATTTGGGATTGCATTACCTGTTGATTTTCATTTGATGCAATTCTGTCCGATTCGGCAATTTCTCTGTGATAGTCTATCGCAGGCGCTGCTGTATTGTGCTCAGATTTTTTATCTTTTTTGTTCAATTTGAGCTCTTGTCCTTCTGAGAGGTCACCGCTGAATTTGTTTTGAGATTCTCCCCTCTCCCCTATTCCCAGGAGGTCATTCCAGGCATTGTTAATGCCTCCTTTTCCTAGATCGTCAACAAACGAGCTTGCCACACTTGAGCCAAGCCCTTTTACTATTTCAAGAGGATTTTGATTTGCGAAACCTTGCTTTTTCTTTGTTTTGATAGGAGTATTCATTTCAGTAGCTTAAACTATCACAAATTCTTAAGAAAATCAAGCGTCTTCTGTTGCCTTATTATACTAGCCAGAAGATATCTGTTGGTTTCGAGATTTTTCTTCTCAGCCTCATCCTTAGCTTTATTTATCGCCTCTTGAATTTCAGTCTCTTCTACTGTAACTTTTTCCTCTTCCGCAATTTTTTGAAGCGTAAATTCTAGTGAAATGTCGCGTGTGGCTTTTTCTTCAAAGTCTTTTTTAAGGTCTTCTACGGTTTTTTTGGTTGAGGCAAGATATTGGTCAAGTGTAAGTCCAAGTCTTTTTATCTCATCGAGCATCTGTGCCAGAAGTCTCTCAACTTCTTGTTCTACGATTATTTTTGAAATATTTACCTTAACGCTTTTTTGTAACTCTCCGATTATTTCATCAAGCGATGGTTCTTGTTTCTCCTTGCCGGGGATAATAATCTTGCTTTTTGCAGTAATTTTTTTAATATTTTCTTTGTAGCCGTTTAGATCAATTCTAGGGGCTTCACAGACTGAAGCGGTAAATTTCCAGTCTTTATCATCAGCCAATTCTTCTACGTGAATTCTGGGGTTTATTATTGGCTTGATATCATGCTTTTTTACGGCGTTTGCATAAGACTCCGGCAAAAGTTTCTTAAGAACTTCTTCTTTTATTTTTTCCTTATCAATTCGTTCAGAAACAATCTTTTTTGGAGCTTTACCTTTTCTAAAACCGGGTACATTTGCGCTCTTTACTGTCTGATCTACTATTTCAGCGGTAGTTTTCTTAATAAGTGTCTGAGGGATACTAATATTTAGTATTATAGTTCCATCATCCTCGCGTGTTATTGTTGACTCCATATTTAGTGCACTCAATGATGTGCAGATTGAACCGATTATAACAGATTTTGAGAGGTTAAGGCTAGCGTTTTCACAATTCTACTCAATATGACACAGCATTCAAGATTTAGCCTGCTTTGTCAAAAGCTTAACAATTTAATACAAGCGATAAATATGGTATGCTACTTATCATTATGTACGTAATGTTTTTGGACGAATCGGGAGACCATAGTCTTGATAAAATTGACTCTTCATACCCCATGTTCGTATTAGCTGGCTGTATTTTTGATTTTGATTATTATTCTAAAGTTGTTGAGCCAGAGGCGAATGAACTCAAAATTAAACATTTTGGGAAAACAAATATCATCTTACGATCCTATGATATTAGAAAACAGAAAAAGGATTTCTCCTGCCTAGTAGATATGAAGAAAAGAAAAGCATTTTACAAGGATTTAGATGTTTTGATGGAGAAGCTTGATTTTACAATAATCTCTGCTGTTATAGAGAAAAATAATTTAAAGAATCAGTATGTTTCCCCGGGAAATCCATATCATTTATGTTTGCAATTTATTCTTGAACGATCAGTGATGTATCTCGGCAGAAGTGGGGGAAAGATGATTTTCCGTATTGAATCGAGACAAACTCACAATGACGAAAAATTAGCAGAGGTTTATGAAGAATTTAGAAACACTGATCATCAATTATTTAAAAAGGATGAAATTCAATCCAAACTTGTAGATTTATCATTTAATCAAAAAGTGCAAAATATCATTGGTATGCAGATAGCAGACTTAGTCGCTTATCCTATTGGAAGATGGGTACTTGATAAAACTCAAGAAAACAAAGCTTTTGATATTATTGAAAAGAAAATCCACAAAGGTCCCAGAAGTAGGCAATTTCTAAATTATGGACTCAAAATTTTCCCATAAGAAAAGGGGCCCAGGAAAGCCCTAGTCCCCTTGTCTATAATCTATTTATAACCCAGTATCTAATTTATTGTCAATAGCCTAAATAGCTTCAAGTCAACCTCAAAATCTAAGAAAATTTACACAAAATGAAGTTTGTAGAAAATAACTAGCGAAAAGTAAAAAGTTCTTTGATGTGCATTTTTAGCGCTTCAGCAATTTTATATATGGTATAAACGGAAGTATCTGTTTCCCCTCGTTCGATATTGCTAATCGTTGCAGTTTGTACTTTTACTTTTGCAGCAAGTTCTTCTTGCGTCATATTTCGTCTTTTCCGCTCTCTTGCTATCTTTTCTCCCAACTGTTGATTGATTTTATATCCCATCGTATATTTGAGGGTAAATTATCAGTCAAACAAAAACCATACGATTGATTTGATTTTTAGCCTCATATTTATACTTGCAATCGTTATATAAATAGACTATAATCCCATAGTGAAATTAAACCAGAACAATTTAGAGGGAAATATATTATTTAGGTTTATAAAAGTGGCTTATATAACCGCATTTCTATTACTAGTTGCAATCGTTGGTATAGCAGCATGGATATATAAACCCTATGATTATCTTGATGACAGCAGAAGCTATATAACATGCTTTCCCAGCAATAAAACTTTAACCTACGATGCTGTTGATGAATATATTAGAAAAATACCAAATAGTTATAACTTAAATTTAATAAATTTTACTGAAAAAGCTAACTATATTTGTGAAGAAGAAATAGGAAGAGGCTTGAAATACCGCTATGGTAAAGAGGGAACTGCAAGATTTTATGAGAAGGCGGAAGTTTATAGCGATTTTGACAAGGAATGGTTTATTAACAATAACGAAAACAGGGGTATTATCATAAGCAATGTAAAAGCTCAGTATCCTGGGGGCATTTATTCTCCAAATGTTGTAAATTCAACTAACGGAAGCTGGCAAACAGTTTTTTGGATATTGGTCTTAGGTCTTTCGGGGGTTTATGTATCAGTGAGCCTCATTTATGAAACTCTCCTATATGTAATTTTTGGTAAAACGTATACATTGGAATGGCTTAATAGAGCTTGGAAAGTATTAAAAAAATAAGTGTAGATTTTGAGAAAAAATATAATGCAGATAGGAATTTTTGTTTAACACTATATAGACAATATGGAAGATTTTGAACAAGAGGATGGTAAAAACCATAATTCATTTGCTTTATGGGCTATATTTAGCGCACTTATGGCAATTCTCGTAGCGCTTTATATTATCAATGGCACTCTCAAAGAGATATATAGCGATACACATTATTCTACTGCCTCAACGGACTATTTGCTTGATATTAAGAACGCTTTGGAAAGGTAATATGAAAATTAAATTATTATCAAACACTTACAAGACAAAGATAGTAATTGCATGCGGAGTACTTATCATGACAATTGGAGCTATTGTTTTCTCGCAATATCTTCTATTAAATAAGTCCACTTCAGTTAAGAAAGAAAGCAATGTAAAAGGGGTAAAGACAACATTAGTTTCTCCAACCCTGTCATCATCTCCTACCATTAAATCAACAATAATAACCAATAACAATAAACCAGTCGTTTCGTCTCCTACTCCAACCAAATCCACAACTTTTCAAATTCAGCCAACTATTCAGCAACCCCAAAAAAATAAAGTGGCTGTGACGGTTAAGTATAATAATGGAACATATTATTGTTATGAAGATGGGGCAAACACAGTAACTAACTTGGATGCCCAAATAGAAACAACGCAGGGGCTATTTAAAATTTGTTCTGATGCAGTCAACTTTACAGCACGTACTTGTGATGATACTTGCAAACTGCAATATAACTGTGACAATCTCTATTTAACTGAACAATGGGATGAGTGCATGGTAATTCAAGATGAATATAAAGCCTGTCTTGATACATGCTCGGTTAAATTTAATGCTTCATTAAATAACTGCGTATCTGCATATTCTTCTCAATCCTATATAGCTCAATTGAATGTAGCACTTAGCCAATACTGTCCATAAGAAATATTTTTGGTGCGGATGAGAGGACTTGAACCTCCAAGGGTTACCCCACATGGTCCTAAACCATGCGCGTCTGCCAATTCCGCCACATCCGCTCGCAGTCAATTATACTGCTTTTATAGCGTAATTGAAAGACTTTCTATCGAATCAAGCGCTGTGTAATTCTCAATCCTATCCATAAACATTATTACTCTTTGTGCCCATGTAGGACTTGCCGCATAGGTACTCCCGATCTGGTATACGTTTTGTGCTCCGCGCTCGTTCATGTATCTTTCTCTGAGTCCCTGAGATATGGTTCTAATTCCATCTTCCCATGAGGTAAAGTATGTAACTTTTCCGCCATAGACTCCCCAGCCCCATGCATTGTATGAATTTGCAGGAATATGATTTCCAAAACCTGATTCAAGTCCTGAAATAGCTGCGACGAGTTTCCAGTCAAGATTGTATTGATCAGCCGTTTCTACAAAGACTCTAGCATCAGATGCAATAGGTGAATTGTTGGCTTCAAGGTATGCCTTGAGCTTATTCACTCTTTCGTCATTTATGTCTTTTAATTCAGCTTGCGCAAGCACAGCAGATGATTTACTGAATGCATCAGCCTTAGTCGCAAAGAGTGCAAGAAATATAAATAAAAATATAATAAATTTAATTTTCATATGGGTTATTGAACAAAAAAATGGACAGGATCTTAACGCAGATTTATAAGGTAGGCTTTTTCAAGCCATAAAAAAATCCTAACGTATGCATTTGGATATGGCATACCTTAGGATCTGAAAGTATTATACTACAGAACTATAGGTTTGTCAAGTGGTAAACTATGGGATTAGTAGAGCTGATTCATGAAGTAATTTACGCTTTCTGCCCACTCTCCATTGTTTGAAGGAGTATATTTGGTCATAATCTCTTCAGGTGTGGTAAGACCAATTGAGTGATAATTCTCTGCTAACGTTTTTGACACGGTATCAATCGCCTCTTCGTAGTTAGGGAACTTGGTAACCTTCTTGCCATAAATGCCAAAGCCCCAGCAGTTATTTGATCCCTTAGGTGTTTTCTTACAAAGATTGGATTCCTGCATGGCTATAGCCGGCAGGAGCCGGTAATCAAGGCTGTATTTTTCTGCCGAATCTACAAATTCCTCAGAATGATCCTCCAGAGGCGAATTATGCTTCTTAAGAAAAGCCCTTAGGCTTTCTACTCGGGCATCTTTTGAAAGTATCTGGTCTTCAAGTTGAAAGTCAGCTGTGGGAAGAGCTGCGAATGCGACGGAGTTGTGGGGATAGCCAAAGAGTGAAGTCTTACCGCTTTGGAATGAAAAATACGATAGAAAAACTATGCTTAGAAAAAGCACTAAAGGGGTAGTTGTAAAGAAGAGTATGGACAGTAAAAACTTCTTCATGCAAGTGTTTATATCTTGCACAATCAGCAACTTTTTGTCAACCCCGATTGGATCTGGGTCAAGTTCCCGAGGCTAATAAGCTTATTCTCAAATCCTTTTAATATAGTTTTATTTCTGATAAAATTTGAAGGCACATTCATAAAAGCCCGGGTGGCGAAACGGTAGACGCGCTAGCTTCAGGAGTTAGTGCTCGCAAGAGCATGGGAGTTCAAGTCTCCCCTCGGGCACAATTTAGCAAATTTTGCTATAATGTTTATCCTGCCGAGGTGGTGAAATTGGTAGACACGCAAGATTGAGGTTCTTGTGCCCTTAAATAAGGCGTGCAGGTTCAAGTCCTGTCCTCGGTACAAACACTCTATGTTATAGTTAAGGGCGATTAGCTCAGTTGGTAGAGCGTTGCGTTTACATCGCAAATGTCGCGGGTTCGAGACCTGCATCGCCCACATTTTGACAAATGAAATGCAAGCAAGCCGAGATAGCCAAGGTGGTCAAGGCACCTGTCTGAAGAACAGGCCATGTGTGTTCGACTCACACTCTCGGCACTCATTCACTTTGCTCAGGGTAAACTGATTTTGCTCAGAATAAGCAATTGTGTTATTATAAAAAGCTTGCACTGAGGAACGAAGTGACGAAGTGCGGGAGTAGCTCAGTGGTAGAGCGTCTCGTTGCCAACGAGAAGGTCGCGGGTTCGATCCCCGTTTCCCGCTCATTTTTTTAAATTGGTCTAGACTGATATCTTTTGATTATTATTTGCATAATTGACTGAGTTTATCTTTTAACATTAAGATAACTTTAATATGAAAAAGGTCAACCTGCTCTGGCTTTTGCCCGCGGTTTTACTGATCGGAGGTCTGGTTATTTTCTTCAACACAGCTTCCAAAGCCGAATCAGCTACTGCGACTAGTATAGTAATTTCCGAGGTTCAGATAGCGGGAGCTTCGGCAAGCGCTGATTTTATCGAACTCTACAATCCGACTTCTCTGCCTGTTAATTTATCGAGCTTTAATCTTGTTAAGAGGACTAGCAGCGGATCAACGGATACACTAATTGTCAATTTTGGCGCAAGTGATGTAATTGCTTCGCACGGTTTTTTACTTTGGTGTTTTAATCATATTTCCTCAAATTTAGGATGCGATAAGCATTCAGCAGACACAATTTCGAACAACAACACAATTGCGCTTCGTGATGGAGCCCTGAATACAGGAACTATAATTGATGCGCTTACAATTGGAGTTGCTCTTCATACTCTTGGGGAAGGAGCTCCGCCAGCAACGCCTTCTGCCGGGCAAAGTGTTGAGAGAAAGGCAAATTCTTCCTCAACTATTGTCTCTATGGATATAGCTGGAATTGATGAGTTTTTAGGTAATGCAGAGGATACAGATGATAATTCCGCAGATTTTATCGTGAGGACTATTTCTCAACCTCAGAATAGCTCTTCAAGCGTTGAGCCTGTAGCTGTGCCTACTCCGTCAGAAGTTCCCACACCAACTCTTGAGCCAACGGTTGTTCCTACTGAAGTTCCTACGCCTACAATCGAACCAACATCTATTCCCACACCAACTACAGAGCCTACAGCTATCCCTACGGTTACAGTTGCACCAACTGCAGTGCCAACAATAACTCCGATCGTGTCGCCTGTTCCTTCGCCATTACCCTTTCCAAGGCTTTTTACAGTGACTTGCTCGACGCAGATTAAAACGCTTAACTTCAGATTCTTCCAAATCCAAATTTCCATCCCCACCTGCCGTCTAGTCAGAGCTTAGGATTGTCCGAAAAGTATTTCACTGCTAACTGAAGCGTAAGAAGGTAGCGATCTTGTTTCACCTTCCAGGTGTTACAGGTACGGCACCTAAATAATCAGAACCTAAATTTGCTTGGAAAATATTCCTGTTGTATAGTTCTATTGTGAATAGAAGAATAATTGGACTGGCTTCAATTGTAATATTCACGATTTTAATCATAATTCTTCCTCTTTCCAAGAAGTCTTTAGATGATGTAGGTCAAGAAGTACTGAGTACTAATAATAAGGAGCAGATTGAAAGTCCTACACCAGAATTAAATCTTCCCAACTCCCCTGCTCCCTCTTTGTCTTCACGGCTTGAAGAAAACACTGCTTCTCTAAGAAATTTAGAGCAAGCGATGATTGTGAAAGTTGTGGATGGAGATACGATTACAGTCAATTTGAACGGTCAAAATCAAACGATAAGGATAATCGGCATCAATACTCCGGAGACTGTAGATCCAAGGACTGGTGTTGAGTGTTTTGGAATTGAAGCATCAAATAAAGCGAAAGAATATTTCAAGTCAAAAAATTACCAAGCTTGGCTTGAAAAAGATGAGGGTCAAGGGGAGCGTGATAAATACCAAAGGCTTCTTCGTTATGTTTTTGCAGATGATGGAAATGTTGATTACGGTTTGCAAATGATATCTCAAGGATATGCTTACGAATACACGTACAATACTCCTTATAAATATCAATCTTCCTACAAGAATGCTCAGCTAGAAGCACAAAATGAAAAACGTGGGCTTTGGGCAGATAATTCTTGTCAAAATTCAATCTCAAATTCAACCTCGCAGGTTTCAGGCTCATCGACCTCGCAGGTCGGAAGTTCGAAGAGTATTGAGGGAGATAGGGATTGTAAGGATTTTGCGACCCAGAGAGAAGCGCAGGATTTTTTCATTGAAAATGGCGAGCCAGGTATCGATCCGCACAAACTGGATTCGGATAGAGATGGAGTAGTCTGCGAAAGTCTTCCGTAAGTGTTTATTTTTTTGGATTAAGAAGATAAAGAAGTCCAAATAGAAAGGCAGATAGCACAATTACGAGTAAAATGAATTGCTTAACAATAGATGGATCTGTAAGATTTTTTTACTGCCATAGATTATATGTATAAATTATCTGGTTATTTGAATTGGAGTGGTAACTTCTGAGCTTGGAGCAATTACTGTTACTCTTCCGTTTGCATCCTGTACTATAAAGTATCCAGTAGCATATGCAATTGAGCAATTAGTAATGTCTCCTCCAGTAAGCGTTGGATCTACTGGTAGAGCAGGGATATATCCATCACCAGCAGTTCCCAATAGAGCAGAGCAAATATTACCTGGTGCATTTGCAGTAATACCATCCCATGCGATTTGAACCTCATTGGTTCCAACGACTCCTACTGGAATATTAGGTGGCAATTGCCCTTTATTATCAGCATGATATGCTCCGACTGCATTAAGTATTTGAGTTACAGCGCTTTGTCTTTTTGTGTCATTTGCCTGACCAAATTGTCTTGCTGGGTTAATGGCTATAAGAACAATAGAGAGAAGGATTGCTAAAATTCCGATTACGACTAGAAGTTCAATTAATGTAAAACCCTTTGAAGATTGAGTCTTAACTAATCTGGGCAGATTTCTTTTCATGTATGTATTAATTATTCACATAATTAAAACATCTTGTCAATAGGCAATTTTGAGGCTAGATTAGGGAATAGGTAGTTGGAAAATTTTAATTAAATATTTTATTTTTAAATATAAATTACATTAGTTTCTATGGTAATAACTTAGAAAAATAATCACAAAGGAGCTAATCCTACATAAACTATTTTTTAGGATTGAGAAGATATAATAGACCAAATAAAAACGCTGATAGCACAATTACGAGTAATATGAATTGCTTAACAATAGATGGGTCTGTAAGATTTTCTTGATTTTGGTAGAAAAGAAAAAAGACTCCGAAGCCAATTGCTAATACCATAAATGAAGTTAAAGCTTTCAGATTGTGTTCGTGATGCTTGCCCTTAGAATGTTCAGACGATTTTTTTACTGCCATAGATTGTATGTGTAAATTATCGGGTTATCGTAATTGGAGTGGTAACTTCTGAGCTTGGAGCTGATACCGTTACTCTTCCGTTTGCATCCTGCACTATAAAGTATCCAGTAGCATATAAAGCTGCGCAATTAGTAATGTCTCCTCCAGTAAGTGTTGGATCTACTGGTAGAGCAGGGATATATCCATCACCAGCAGTTCCCAATAGAGCAGCGCAGATATTACCTGGTGCATTTGGTGTAACACCGTCCCATGCTATTTGTGCTGCTGCTGCTGGTGATACTGGAATATTAAGTGGCAATTGCCCCTTATTATCAGCATGATATGCTCCGACTGCATTAAGTATTTGAGTTACAGCACTTTGTCTTTTTGTGTCATTTGCCTGACCAAATTGTCTTGCTGGGTTAATGGCGATAAGAACGATCGAGAGAAGAATTGCTAGGATACCGATAACGACGAGAAGCTCAATAAGAGTAAAACCTTTTGAAGATTGAGTCTTAACTAATCTGGGCAGATTTGTTTTCATGTATGTATTAATTATTCACATAATTAAAACATCTTGTCAATAGGCAATTTTGAGGCTAGATTCGATTTTTAATCACTGATTTATAGCACCACTTGGGGTTGAGGATGTTTCCATTATCACAGGTGGGTTCTCATTTCTGGATGTTTCTTCTATTACAGGTCTTGGTGTCTGTGGTGGTGGTGAACCAATTATTCCTGAAGGCTTTTTTGGAGGAGGTTGTGAGAGATTGGCTACAATAACTATGATTAAAATAACAAGAAGGGCACCGAATACACCTCCTAACACATAAGGTCTCTTATTTTTTTCTTTTGATTCAGGTTTCTTTTCAACTGTCAAACTACTATTAGTTACGCTGCCGCTTATAATACTAAATTGTTTTATCGAGTCTGCCTTACTAGATATAAATCCTAAGTCAATGTTCGTTTTTAATTCTGGAAAAGTTTCTTGAAGAATTGATACCGGAATTATAGCGTGAATAAGGAATTTGTTTCTCTCCAGAACAAATCTAATTGACTCATTTATTCGATTGTTTATAGCAACAACTTTTGTTTTCTTGTTTAGCTTGTAAGCTTTACTTAAGACATCTTCGAAAGGAACTATATCGATAAATTTCTGTATTTCAGCATCATCCTTTCCGGATTCATTTTCCGCAAAATCTTTATCAAAGGATGAATTAGCAGAATAAATTATAATGCAATTGCCTCCAGCCAATTTGTTTTGTTGAAGAAAGACTTCAATAAGCTGCTCAAATTTATCCTTGCGGAGAAGATCCATGTACGATAGAACCTCCGGTGGAAAGTCAAGCTGAAGTATCGCGCCAGTCATGCCCAGATAAAAAAGAATTTTACTGCTGTCAATATAGCAAACTATGGTTTGTTTATTTAAAGAATTCATTTTAAATTTCCTCCCAGGAATCGACCGCTATCGCACCATTAATGTTCGCCGTTGTTACCTGAATTTTCCTGATGGCATTATGGAATGTGCCAGTTGCCGTAATTATCCCACTTGCAACTTGTATGTCAACGGTTCCTGAGCCAACAGTAAGCGATCCCCCACTATAACTTGGATCGCGAATTAAACGAATTAATCCTTCTTCAATACCGCTTTCTGCAAGATAATATGCATCCATTCCCTGCTCTGCCGTGCTTGCAGAAAGGATGTTTGTGTAAAGAACGATTGCTTCTGCCGATATTATTGTTATACCAATAATTACAAAAAACAGCAATGTTACGAGCGCTTGTCCTTTGGAATTTCTTAAATTAATTAATTGATTTAGCATATTTCTTATTGTCTTGGACGAATACCAAATGTTGATTTATAATTTCTTGCTTCCGGATTCCCCCGGTTGGCAATATCGCTTGCAAGTGTAAATGATATGGTTATGGTCTCAACATTTCCGCTCTGAGTATCTCCAAGATGAGTAAAGCTGAGATTAGAAGAGTTGGTATTCACGCTGTTTAGTTGGTCCGTGGTCTGAGTCCCACTACTTGCAATTGTAATATCTCCATCAATCAGGGTATACGTATATGTGATGCTGTCGATGGATAGCTGTAGCGTTGAAGATTGTTCTCCAATCGCAGGTGAAATGATACTATCTGCCCGCTTAATATCATAATTAAATCGGTTAAGAGCATACTGTCCATCCAATAGAACTGATGAAGTACTTTGTGATTCAAGCTGTGTATCGATGATAGTCCCAAAAAATTGAAAAAGTACGGCTGTAAGAATTGAAAAAATCCCGATGTATAGTAAAAGCTCTATGAGAGTAGATCCACGTCTTCCCTTCTTGCTGGTTAATTTAGAAAATAAAGTCATGGTGAATAATTAAAATAAATATCGTAGAGAATTGGTGTCAGCAATTGATCGGCAGAAGTCATATATGTCTTATATCTTACGCATTGTCCTGGATTTTGATAGCCTGTCGGGCTCGTACTTACGGGCAATACACTGCTTGTTGTAAAATATGTGCCCGAGGTTCCATCCGGTCCAACATAAGAATAGGAAACACCAGAACAGCTATTATTAATGGCTTTGGCTATCGCAACTTGATAGGTAAGAGTTGTTTGCGGCATAGTCGTGGCGTTTACATTGAACCGATTAAACATTGCTTCTGAGGCTGCAGAAAGGACTTGAGATTCAAATGTTCCGGATGGGACAAATATGGCATTGTCCGGACCTCCTTGAATAATCTTAAGCTCATTTGCTGCTGTATTCGCAACCATATAAACATAATTGTCTCCATCGAGCTCTGAAACAGAAGTAAGGTCATTGAAGCCGATATCGTAATTAAGTCCCCCGCAGTAAGTAGGAGTTGCTTCTGTCGTGCTGTCTAAGACTTGATATTCTTCCGCATCATTGCCGTTTGAAATTCCGTCTTTTCCCACCAATACAGCCCGTACTCCATTCTGTACAGTCATTGCCCGCCTTGGATATAATTCGCCATTTGCTCCAGAGGAATTATAATATCCGCTTGATGGACCAGTAGAAGGTGAACCCGAAAGAAAGGCGGGACTGCTTTTATTGGTTGTATTAAGAATATAATATTGTTTGCTATCCGGCTGGCCGTTTCCGTCTCCGTCAATTCCTCCGTTTGATGAGATATAAGCTCTCGTACCGTCTCCATTGGCAAATATAGAATTTGCGGCTTCTTCTGTTGAGCTGACTGAATTGAAATCATAAGAACTGATTACTTTCCAGCCCGCATTTCCTCCGGATATTCTGCCGCAGGAGGAGCTGCTTATGGAAGGGTTTGATGAGCCGTTCGGAACATTTGTAGTATTAACTATTTCGAATTCCGGATTTGTGATTCCACCAATAGCCGTAAAAATATAGGTACTGCTTTCCGATTGTACCGGAAAAATATCATTTGTTGCATATAGCTCAATATTTCCTCCATCTGAACAATCAGGATGAATCGAACCTGACGTATTACTCCATGTAGTACCGGTTTGGCCTGCGTTGTATTTTTTACCACCTTGATCAGCCTTACAGTCAAAACCGTCCAGCTGAATTCGACAGCCAAGCTGATCCAGCCCATTGCTTGCTGACTTACTATCAATGTTGGTTAAATCAAATACATATAAATATCCACCCGACGCTGCATATCCCGTATTCCCTAATACATTAATAGTTGGAGCTCCATAATCATAAGGTGCCTGATCGTTGGAACCAGAAGAAATTCCGTTGTAATACACCTTTATTCCTGCATAATCTAATGAGAAAGTACGCGATGTATTACTGGCAACATTTATAACACGTACTCTAAAATTGGAATCGGTGAAGTCTGTATCGCTCCACGTCCGTCCCCATGTATCGGTTGGTCCGCCCAGGGTATAACTTGCCGAACTGGTGGTTAGATTATTTGTGGATTTTGCCGTGGCCCACGTTGTTCCGCCGTTCCAGGAGAGCTCTACACACATTTTTGGAGTACCTGATGTGCTGTTCGCCTTAGCGACTAAATTCATTTCAATACCGTTAATCGTTGCGCCTGCTGGAAGTGAAAAACCATAATTATAATAGCGATGCTTGTCTTTATCGATGCCTGTGCAGCTGGTACCCGTATTATTACCGCTATTGGCATCAGCCGCAAATAAGCCATCATTGGTATAGGCATTTGCAGGACTAGTTTGGAATCCATTATTGTCTCCGGCGCTGCTGGTTTCAGCGGAATTAGCGCTGGGACTATTAAAAGCCGTGCCATATATCTTCGTGTCAAAAAAAGTCCAGTATTTGTAGATTTTATTTGTTGGATCCTGAAAAGAGTCCGAAGTTCCATCATTTATTTGAATTGCAATAACTTCACGATCAGGTTTATTTGTTGCAAGAAGTGCGTATAGTTTTCCCGAGGGGGAAATATAATATTTAACGTCATTTGTTTTAAAATTGTTATCAAGTCCAATATTTGAAGGAACTAGAGATGGTGAGCTGTACTTTGCCGGATCCAAAGTGAACGTACCTCTTAAAGTTGGCACGGGCGGATCTGCATTAGCCGTTACGGCGATATAAGCCAGCTTGGTTGAAGTAGCGTCACTCGGAGCAACAGCAGCAAAAACATCATTAGGATTATCTATTGATACAGTACTCGCAGTTGCAGCAACGGCAACCGGAGGCCCATCGGGCAAATCGATTGCGGCACTTGAGAAAGCAGGAGTACACCATTTACCTTTATTATTATTTGCGAGTTTTATTTCTCCGCCGGAGACATTCGTTACTTGTGTTTGACTAAGCGTTCCTGCATTAAAATCTGTCTCTGTAGTTTCTGAGAATGCTTTGTTTGAGTTGCGGGTAAGAAAAGTTTTTGAATTTACAGACACAGGAAATGGATTTGACCAAGAAACAGTAATGTCAGCAAGCTTTATCGAAGGATCAATTGTTCCTCCCTGAGAAACAACATCGCCATTTGCGTCTCTGTAGATATCGCTAATAACAATCTGACGGGTGAAATTATTATCGATAAGCTCAGAGCTGCTAGCAAGAGACCAAGAATTTCCAGCTGGTATCGGATGATATGTTCCGGTTGATAAATTTGACCATCCATTCGCTTTGATTACGCGCATCGCCTCCTGAGCTTCGTATAAATAAGCAGTTGCCTGCTGTCTTTGGTCTTGAGTTGCTCTGCCGCCTCGAGTTGCAAAAAATCCTACTAAAATTCCAGGCAAAATAATTGCAAGAAGAGCTATTGCAAGCAGTAGCTCAACTAAAGATTGGCCATTTTTCATATTTAATTTATTTCAGTTATCACACCGTATTTATTAATTGTAAGTGTTTTTTTTTCAGATCCCTGTGAGCTTTGCAATGCGATTGTGTTACTTCCGTCTGCAAATCCGGCTATTTCACCTGATAATTGTGAAAAAATCAATACGCTTCCGGGAAAAGTAATATCAGTAAAAATTATGTTTGGATCCAGCATCACAGTAAAATTAGTTGGATTTGCACCGGAATAAGCAGAGCCTGCAAAAAGGATATATCTATCTGATTGAAAATATACTCCGTAACTATTCCCCGTGCCGCTGCTTTCTGCGCCGATCATTGCTTTTGTTTGTTGACTGCTGAAATCTGAGATTAGGGTGTCAATAGAGGTGGAAATAGAAGTTTTTTGTTGAAAGCTTACAAAATTAAATGTCACAAATCCGAATAGAAGTAAGCCAATAGCCATGAACATAATGAGTTCAAGAAGCGAAGTTCCATGCTGTGATTCAATTGTTTTTTTCACTTTTATCTACCGCCTACATTGCTGATCATCCCGTAAATAGGCGAGATAATTGACATCATCATCCCCCCTACCAAAGTTGCCATAAGAACAAGCATTATTGGTTCGAGAAGACTGGTAAGGGTCTTGAGCATGCCTGAGACTTGATAATCCATATAGTCAGACATGTCTTGCATGGATTTGTCTAGAGTTCCTGTTTTCTCCCCTGCTTCAATGATCTTGATCATGATGCCCGAGTAAAGATGCTTTTTGTCTTTGAATGCGTCCGAGAGTCTTCGGCCTGCCAGGACAGATTCTTGCGCATAGGCTATTGATTGTGCTATGTCTTTTCGCATTACTACGTCTTTTGCTAGCTCTAAGGCTGATGTAATAATAATTCCTGAGTTAAGCAATAGATACATACTCCTGAAAAATCGCGTCAGATCAATCTCCTTAACGATAGTTGAAACAATTGGAAGTGAGTAAAGCACGCGGAGAACTGTTGCTCTCTGGACTTTGTATGAGAAATAGAAACCAACACCTAAAGCTATAAGTATAGCTATAAGTGGAATTGTGTTGTGTAGGATTGCATTGGATGCAAAAATCATAATTTTTGTGGGTAGAGGAAGCTCGGCCTTCAGTTGCGCAAATACAATAGCGATTTTTGGAATTACTACGACAAGAATTACAAGGAGTACGCCCAAAAAAACTATCAAAATAATAAGCGGATACATTAGGACGGATTTTATTCTGTCGACAAATTCCATGTCTTTCTGGACCTGATTCCTCAAGTCTTTTAGTATTACATCAAGCGTTCCCGCCTCTTCAGAAGCTTTAATAATATTTATCGTTACTTTTCCGAAAACTCCAGGAAATTTTGAAAAACACACATGAAGAGGTTTTCCTTGAACAAGATCTTCACTCGTTGACTCTAGGATTTTTCTCATGTTTCCCTTGGAGCCTTCTAGGAGAGATTCTACTGTTTCCAGAATAGGAATTCCTGCATTGATCAATGTAGAAAATGTACTAATTAGATTTAATTGATCGTTATTTGATAATGTGATATTTTCTGTTTTCATACTCCTCCAACTTTTGTGACTCTAAGCACTTCCTCAAACGTCGTGAATCCTTTGACAATTTTATCCAGTCCGTCATCAAGCATGGTGGTCATTCCCTCTTCGATTGCTGCTTTCATAATTATATCGGAGTCATGTTTTTCAGCAATAAGTTTTTTAATCAGCTCAGTCATTTCAAGAATTTCAAAAATTCCAATCCTGCCCATATAGCCGGTAAAGTGACAGATTTTACATCCCTGTCCTTTGAAAATAGTTATATTTTCTGTAGTACCAAAATGCTTAAGAGTCATTTCCTGAGGGATAATTCCTCCAATGCCATGGTGTTTAATTGTCAATTGTACCTTACATGACTCACAAATTTTCCTTACAAGCCTTTGGGCTATTATGATATTTACAGTTGATGCGACCAGGAAGGGCTCAACCTTCATATCTATAAGTCTGGGTAGAGCAGTAGCCGCGTCATTCGTATGAAGTGTGGAGACAACTAAATGGCCAGTTAGCGCAGCATTTACGGCAATTCCTGCGGTTTCATTATCTCTTATCTCTCCGACAAAAATAACATTTGGATCTTGCCTGAGAATACTTCTTAACCCGTCAGCAAATGTAAGATTTGTTTTCGGATTAACTTGAATTTGATTTACTCCCTGAATTCTATATTCGACCGGATCCTCTATGGTCGTAATATTTTTTTCTCTCGTATTTAGAATTTTAAGAATTGCATAAATGCTCGTTGTTTTTCCGCTTCCAGTAGGTCCGGTGGAAAGGATCATTCCGTATGATTTATTTATTGCTGCGTTAACTTTTTCTAAATCCTTGCCGTTCATGCCCAGGTCAGTAAGGGAGAATTGGCGAAAATGCGATGACAGAAGTCTTAGCACTGCATTTTCGCCTTCGACAATTGGTATCATGGAAATACGAAGATCCAAATTTTCATCATCAACAACAACCCTCATCTTTCCGTCCTGAGCGCTTAGATGCTCATCCGTTCTCAGTCTTGAAAGTATTTTAATGCGGGTCATGATCCGGTCGTGCAGCTTTTTATCAAGGTATAGTACGTCATGCAGAATTCCGTCTATTCGAAAACGTACCAAAAGATCTTTTTCTTCCGGTTCGATATGAATGTCAGATGCCTTATCCCGATAAGCATATTTAATAAGTAAGTCCATTATTTTTGCAATCGGGGCATCTCCTATGGCGTCTGTGTTTTTGTTTATTTCATTTTGGAGAAGCTCATCAAATGATTGTTTCAAATCTTTTCTGTATAACTGCAGTGTATTGTCAATATCCCTTTCCGTAGCAAGATAAGGCGAAATCTTCGATTGAGTTTTTTTTGCGATCATCTCCTGGATCGAAATATCATTTGGACTTGCCATTGCAAGCTTTAATCCATCTTGATCCTGCGCAAAAGGAATTATCTTATGCTTTCTTGCTAGTCTTTCTGGAACGATTCCGAATATATGGTCCGGAATTGTAATTTTTGATAAAGATACGAAAGGATAATTTAGGTAATTTGCAATAAGAAGACCCAATTTTTCATCCGAAACTGCATCTTTTTCTATTGTGGCTTCCTGAAGAGAGATTCGGGAATCGCTCGCAAATTTTTGTAATTCAGTAATGACCTGTTCAGTAATTGCACCTGAATGAAGTAGTAGATCTTTTAACTGAGCATCGGGCAGAAGCATATATTTATACTACCATATACAATTCTTAAGATAAATAGATTCAGTCTGGGATTCTGATAATGCTGGACTGGTCTGTTCGCTCAAGATGAACTGCCATAATAATTTATTAAAATGTTTCTTTGTCTTCTCGTATGTAATTTAAGCGTAGCTTTGCATATGCGATTGCTTTTTGAGCCTCGCCTAGCAGCTCGGCTTCTTTTTGCGGCGATGGTGGAGTATTCTCAAAACGGGTATATAATTTTTCTAGCTCAGCAGCATCTAGGATTAGCAATTCCTGTGCAAAAGCGAAGTCGATTTCTATTGTATCCCTTAATTGTCCCACTCCGATAGGTTTTATATTTCTCCCTGAATGAATTTCAGTTCCCTTTATTTGAATTTCTGAAATCAAGTCCGGTTGGCTTAGCAAGTCTGTCCCCAAAAAATCTGGCCTAACACCAAGGTATCTGCATCTGGTTGCGATACGTGCGGCTTGTCCTACTAACGAAAAAGGATTGCCAATGCTAGCTTCAATAAAAAAATCTTTCGCTATTTCGGCAACTCTTCTTTCCGGATGCATTTCAATATTTGTATTTCTTGCTTCGAGTGGTTGCATGGCGGATATTATAGCAAATTCTCCTTTGAAGGTGAAGGTACTTAGCGATACGAAAGGAAATTTGTTAAAATGCAAAGAAGATGACTGAAATTCTTAATTTTGTACAAAAATATAGAAACAGTAAAAAAATTACTCAAGAGGAATTGGCTGCTGAGATTGGAGTGACGAGGCAGACGATTATTGCAATTGAGAAGGGAAACTATACTCCGTCAGTAGCTCTTGCTATAAAAATTGCAAAATTTTTTGACATAAGCGTTGAAAAGCTGTTTACTATTAAAGTGTAATTATGATTATTGAAAGCATTAGCGCTGCTGTTATTCTTGGAATTGCGATTCTATTCTTAAATCCCGGACATTTAAGTATGCCCGAAAGCGTGAGCTCAATGCTAATAGTGGGCATGATCGTTGCTTTCCTGGCGTTTGGAGCATTTATCTTGAAAGAAAAATCTTCTGATGAGAGAGAGACGACCCATCTTCTTATGGCAGGCAGAATTTCTTATCTTGCCGGAGTAGGGGCATTGATAATTGGCACAGTAGTTCAGGCATTAAGTCATGAAATTGATCCTTGGCTTATTATTGCGCTTTCTGTAATGATTTTCGCCAAGCTTGCCTCACGAATCTACATGCACTTCAAAATGTAAAGCCTACTTGACATTCACATTTTTATTTATTACTCTTATTTAAGATGGGAGGTGAAAGATAATGATGAAGAATCCAATATTAATTGCTGTGGGTATTATAGCTGTCCTTGTCATTGGAGGGGGATTTTTTTTTGCAAATCAAGGGTCTCAGAAAACTAATGATGCTGAAATGACTAAGGATGAGAATGTCATGACAGAAAAAGATAGCGGGACTATTGAGGATGACAAGATTGCGGATGATAAAATGACCGCCGCCCGTTATGTCGAATACTCAAGAGTAGCTCTTGAAGGAGCTGTAGATAACCGCCGCGTATTGTTTTTTTATGCTTCTTGGTGTCCTACGTGCAGACCAACGGATGTCAACTTAAAGGAAAACACAAATAGAATTCCGGAGGATGTCACCGTAATACGGGTAAATTATAATGATCCCGAGACGGATCAGGAGGAAAAAGATTTGGCTCAGAAATATGGCATTACATACCAGCACACATTTGTTCAAATTGATGCTGAGGGAAAAGAAGTTGTAAAATGGAACGGCGGACAAGTTAACGAGCTGTTGAAAAATATTAAATAATTTGCGATGCTAGTTTATGATTTTCAAAAACTAGTATCAGAGATTAGTTAAATAAATATGATCTTACTTATTGCCTTTGCTTTTCTTGCCGGTGTTATTACTGTACTTTCACCGTGTATTCTTCCGATACTTCCTATTATTTTGACTTCGAGTATCGGTGGTCAGAATATAGGGAAATCCCGTCCCATGGGAGTTGTGATTGGTTTTGTCTTAAGTTTTACTTTTTTTACTCTTTTTCTTTCATCGATCGTAAGACTTAGCGGGATTTCAGCAGATTCATTAAGGTTTTTTTCTGTTTTGGTTATCTTGATGTTTGGTGTATCACTTCTTATTCCGCAATTCCAATTGCTTCTTGAAAGATTGTTCTCAAAGCTTGCTGCATTTATGCCTACTGGTCAAAACAGAACAGGTTTTGGAGGAGGATTGTTGATAGGTTTTTCCGTAGGCCTTCTTTGGACGCCATGCGTGGGTCCCATACTTGCATCAGTCATCTCTCTTGCTATTACGGGAACTGTTACTTTTGATGCGTTTCTGATTACACTTGCCTACTCCTTGGGCACTGCAATTCCGATGTTTCTCATCATGCTTGGCGGACAAAATGTGCTAAAACGAGTACCATGGCTTCTTTCAAATCTCGGGAACATTCAGAAAGTATTTGGAATACTTATGATTCTTACTGCGATTGGAATATTCTTTAATATTGACAGAAAATTTCAGACATTTATCTTGAACACTTTCCCCAACTACGGTGTAGGGCTGACTCAATTTGAAGATAATGAAGCAATTAAAAAACAGCTTGATAATATGGGCGGAGAAACGAAAAGTGAAGATATGGGAAAGCCTGCCTCAGATCTATTAAATATCAAAGGGCCAGTGGCTCCGGGAATTATTCCCGGAGGCGCTTGGATAAATAGCAATCAGCTAGCCCTTGCCGAACTTAAAGGAAAAGTTGTAGTTATTGATTTCTGGACTTATTCATGCATCAATTGCCAGAGGACGCTTCCCTATCTTAAGAATTGGTGGGAAAAATATAAAGACAAAGGGCTTGTGATTATCGGAGTCCACTCACCGGAATTTGAGTTTGAAAAAAGTGAGTCAAATGTGAAAAAAGCCGTATCCGATTTTGGTATTAAATATCCGGTTGTTCAGGATAATGATTTTGCCACATGGAGGTCTTACGATAATCGGTATTGGCCAGCAAAATACATTATTGATAAGGAGGGCTATATTCGTTACACCCATTTTGGTGAGGGAGCTTATGATGAAACTGAGAAAGTAATCCAGGACTTACTCAAAGAAACCGGAGCTAAAGATGTTTCACCCAAGATAAATAATCCAACCTATCAAGTTCAAACAAAAACTCCAGAGATATATTTAGGATTTAGTCGCATTGATGGCTTTGCTTCTCCTGAGCAAATTAAACAAAATACTCTTTCCACTTATACATCTCCTGCCAATCTTGGAAGTAATCAAGTAGCATATGAAGGTAATTGGAATGTAATGGAAGAATATGCCAATCCCCAAAAAGGAGCAAGTCTTGAAG
>JBBUBI010000027.1:0-1141 GCA_038058335.1 Patescibacteria group bacterium | reverse complement strand
GCTCTTCTCTGGCAAAGAGGCAGGTTGGTAAGCGCAATGCTGAAGAGAAATAAGAGATTTGTCCCTGGCTCGCAGATCTTAAATGTCGAAGAAATAGCCACGTTTTTCCACTTTCCGACGATGAAATCTACCTATGTTCACAATATTTCCTGGCACAAAACAATTCTGTCAGAGCCACCGCAAAACTTGCCTGTTGCTGAGTATTTGAGTGAAGAAGATAAGGCGGAGACGAATTTCTTCGCTTCAACTGAGTTTAAGAACAAACCGACAGTCTATGGAATTAAATCAATCGATAGACGGAAACATTTTTATGTAATCGGAAAAACCGGCTCCGGTAAATCGACACTTATCGCAAATATGGCGATAAACGATATTCGCAATAGGAAAGGAGTTTGTGTTATAGATCCGCATGGTGACCTTTGCGAAATACTTCTGGATTATATTCCATCGTATCGGGTGAACGATGTCGTTTATCTTGATCCAGCAGACAGCAAGCACGCGTTCTCGCTAAACACGCTTACGATCGATCATCCCGAGCAGAAAGAACTTGTGGTCTCAGGAATTGTCGCGATATTCCATAAACTTTATGGACATACTTGGGGACCAAGACTCGAATATATTTTGAGAAATGCGCTTCTTACTGTTATCGGTTTGCCTGATGCGACGCTTCTTATGGTGCAGGATATTTTGACTGATGATAACTTCAGAAGAAAAGTCGTCGATAATATGACTGATAAGGTTTTGCGCAATTACTGGATAAATGAATTTGAGAACATGCACCCGAGACTTAAGAGCGAAGCGATCTCTCCGATTCTCAATAAGGTAGGGCAGTTCACCTCATCAAATCTCATGCGAAATATTATAAAAAGTCCCAAGTCTACAGTGAATTTGGAAAATATTATGAATGAGGGAAAGATCGTAATTATGAATTTGTCTCAGGGAAGGATAGGGGAGGACAATGCGGCTTTGCTTGGAGCAATGACTATCACGAAAATACAGCTTGCTGCGATGAATAGAGTCTCGATACCTGAAGCAGAACGTAAGGATTTTTACTTATATGTCGATGAGTTTCAGAATTTTGCCACGACCAGCTTTATCAAGATACTCTCTGAGGCTCGTAAGTACAGGCTCAATCTGATCC
>JBBUBI010000026.1:0-2525 GCA_038058335.1 Patescibacteria group bacterium | reverse complement strand
CCTTTTTGCCTCATGTAAATAAAATTTGCCATATCTGAGATTCGCTTAATCTCATCGATCATTTCCTGCTTTCCTGAGGCTTCTAGATTTTGCATAAGCTCCGCATTTGGAGTATCGAAATGGTCTTCAATCGCACGCTTCATAGATCCTGTAACTATTACTATATCCTCAATTCCTGAAGCAACCGCCTCCTCTACTACATACTGGATCACAGGCTTATCCACTATCGGAAGCATTTCCTTAGGCATGGCTTTGGTTTGAGGAAGAAATCTTGTCCCAAATCCCGCAGCGGGAATTACAGCTTTTCTTATTTTCTTTTTCATAATTATCGCTTATGGACTACAGTCCACTGACTACAGCTTAACGCAAGCTTTTAATTAATGCATTAATCTTTGCGACCATATTGTTTAAGTCTTGATAGATTATATCAAAATTCTTCTTGTCAATATACTTTTGATCCAATGCTATATACAAAGCTGTTACGACTTCCTCGCATGAGGCAATTGCCATTCGCAAGAATCTTCTGAATTCTAAGTCTGATTTTCTGTCAGATCCCTCAGCTATATTTAGTGCAACTGAAACAATTGCCCGTCTTATTTGACTTGTTAATCCAAATTTTTCTTCAGCTGGGAACGAGCTTGTAATTTTATAGACTTTGCCAGCAAGAACTCTTGCATCCTGCCAAACTGTCAATTTTTCAAACCTAAATCCCATACCAAACACTTTCTGACTACAGCCTGAGCTATTAATTTTTTGTCCGTAGACGGTAGTCTGTAGACGATAAATTTATTGTATCATTGATTTGTCCCTCTCAATCTGGTAAAATTTAAACCTAAAGCTGTAGTCGACGGTAGTCTGTAGTCCGTAGACTGTAAGCTTTTTAATTATGGCTAAAACACCGGTTACTTTCTTACAAGAGGTCCAGGAAGAACTTAAGAAGGTCGTCTGGCCGACAAGAGAAGAAGTTATAAGACTTACTATCGTAGTACTCTTTGTCAGCGTAGTCGTAGGTCTTTTCTTAGGTGGACTGGATGCAATTTTGGTCAAATTATTTGAGGTATTTTTAAGCAAACGCTAATAGGCTACGGTCTACTGTCTACAGCTGTAGTCGGTAGTCGGTAGACAGAAAGCAAGTATTATGGATAGTCAAACGAAAACCCCAAAAACTGAAGAAGAAAATAAAGAAGAGGTAGAAAAAACCGAGGTAAATCCTGTTGCAGGAGCCGAAGAAACGGTAAGAGAAGAAGACGCAGTGCAGAAAACAACTCCTGAAGAAGTTGCTCAAACGCCAGAAATCGAAGAAGAAGCAAAAATAGAAGAAACAAAAGTAGATGAGGCAAAAGCAAAAGATACTAAGCCCGAAGAAGAAATAAAAGAGCCTCAAACATCAACAAGCTCCCCAGCTGTCCACAGCGAAGATGACGGATCCAAATGGTTCATCGTACATACCTACTCAGGACATGAAGACAGAGTTGCCAAGACTCTAAAACAGAGGATTCAAAGCCTTGGATTTGAAGACAGAATTTTCGATATTATTGTTCCCAAAAGAAATACGATCAAGGTCTCAGGAGGTAAGAAAGAGTCTGTAAAAGAAAAGATCTTTCCGGGATACATAATTGTCCGGATGATTCTTGATAATGAAAGCTGGCTTCTGGTGAGAACTACCCAAGGCGTTACTAGTTTTATAGGTACAGGAAACAAGCCTACTCCGATTTCTGAGAAGGAAGTTGAAGCAATAAAGAAGTTTATGAACATGGAAGAACCTCTTTACAAGACTGCGTTCGTCAAAGGCGAGGCTATCAAAATCGTCGACGGACCATTTGCAGACTTCCTGGGAACTATTGATGAGATTGATGAAGCAAAAGGAAGACTTAAAGTCTTGGTATCAATTTTCGGACGCGAAACACCCGTTGAGCTTGATTTCCTTCAAGTTACTAAGCTATAATCAGAAATCAAGCGAAATCCTGAGCCTGCCGAAGGAGACTTTTTACAAGTGACAAAGCTCTGAGCTAATTTGAAATTTAAAATTTGAAGTTTTCAATAAAAATTATCACCGCCAAAGCGGGATCCCGGCTGGAAACTACCAGCGGGAAAAATTGAAAATTAGAAATTAAAGTAATATGGCTAAGAAAATTAAAACAATCATAAAAATAAATATAGCCGGAGGAGCAGCAACTCCGGCACCGCCTGTAGGAACAGCACTTGGTCCCCATGGACTTCCTATTATGGAGTTTGTCAAAGCCTTCAATGACAGGACAGCTGATCAGAAAGGCACAATTATTCCTGCTGTAATTACAGTCTATGAAGACAGGACTTTTTCTTTTGTGACGAAGAAATCTCCTGTAGCTGAGATGATAAAAAAAGCACTTGGGAAAGAAAAAGGCTCACAAAAGCCAGGACGAGAATCAGGCGGAACGCTTACGAAGTCTCAGGTTGAAGAAATTGCGACTGCAAAAATGGAAGATCTCAACACTACGGACGTCGCTCAAGCTTCCAAAGTAGTCGAGGTCACAGCCCGAAGTATG
>JBBUBI010000025.1:0-14356 GCA_038058335.1 Patescibacteria group bacterium | reverse complement strand
TCCAATTTCACTCCAGTGGGCCCTGCGGTAATGGTCGCGCTTTTTGGAATAGCCACAGTTTATTTGGTCTATAAATTTTCATCTGAATTTTTCAATAAAACAGTAGGACTTACTGCAGCTTTGCTATATTCAATTTCTCCTATTGTAATAACTTACTCAAGATCCTCATGGAATCCAAATCTTATGCCTTTTTTTTCCCTCCTGACTTTATACGTTTTGTATAGGGGTGTTAAGAGCGAAAATTGGAAGATGTTTATGCTTGTAGGGTTTTTGCTGGGGATATCAATGCAGCTTCACTATCTTGCGTTTTTCTTAGGTGCAATAATTGCAGTTTATCTTCTGGTAACAAATCTAGCAAGGTTTATCCAGAGCAGATCGATGAGCTTAGCAAGAGTATTTGTTAAAGACAATCTAGTTATATTTACAGGATTTTTGGTAGGACTTTCTCCTTTTATTGCATTTGAAGCCCGGCATAATTTCGCGAATACAACAAGTATTTATAGCTTTATTTTAAATTCGGGTGATACCGGAACAAGTGCTAATTTTTTCTCAAGCATTAATGATGTATTCTTTCGACTCTTTGCAAGGTTGGTTGCAAACTTTCCGTCTGCAGATCAGATAGGAGCAGGAATGCATCCGAATGCTTTGTATTGGCAAATATTTTCATTGATTCTAGCGATAGTCTCTGTCTCGATTTTGGTTCTTAAGCTTTTCAAAACAGTGGTTGGCATTAGGGGTGGTAAAGCCTTATCTTCTGAATTTTTAAAATTCAGTATTATTTTTGTATGGATTTTCATAGGAATTATATTATTCGGGTTTTATAAAAAACCAATTTATGATTATTACTTTGGCTTTATGTTTACCCTTCCGTTTATTCTTACGGCTTTTGCTCTGAATTTTATTGGTTCTAAAAACAACGCGCTCAAAATCATTTGCATCTTAGTTTATCTTTCTCTAGTTGCAGTAAATTTAACAGGAATTCCGTTTAGATATTCACCAAATAGACAAATGAATCAAATGAGAACCGTTGCTGAGTTTGTTCTAGACAAAGCAGAGGGTAAGCCTTTTAATTTTGCTCTTATTACAGGAGGTAACTCCGATCACGCTTATAGATATTTTTTTACTCTTGAAGGCAAGCCGCCGGTGACTATCGAAAATACAGTTGTTGATCCGGAGAGAAGCACGGTAAAGGATCAGCTTCTGGTGGTTTGCGAAACTGCATGTCAGCCGCTTGGTAATTCTCTTTGGGAAGTTGCGGGTTTTGGCAGAGCTGAGATTGTGGATGAATGGGAAGTAATCGTCGCCAAAGTCTACAAACTTACACAATACAGAGAGCAGTAGTTTTGGGACGAAAGCAATAAAAAACCCCGCAATCACTTGTAGGGTTTTTTATTTTTGTTCTTGAAGGATCATTAATTTTTCCTTCGAAGGACCTTCAAGAATTAAGCCTTACCAATTTTGTACATTCCTGTACCACAAACTGGGCATTTTCCTTTCATTGCAGGTTTTCCATTTTTCATGGTAACTGCTTCTGCATTAGGATCTTCTCTCTTAGCTCTGCATTTTACACAATACATTGATGCCATACGTTTAGCGTTTAGTTATTAGCGTTTAGTGTTTAGTTTATTCAACTTTACGCTATTTGCTATTTCCTATACGCTGATTTATTCACCTCCTTTCATCAATAAATAATTCCAGGTATAGAAATTACATGGAATTTTAAGATAAGAAATAAAACTATTTGAAGCCCGACGATAGATGCGGTAACAATGCCAGTTTTCTTAATGTCTTTTACAAGATATGGATGCTTAGAGATTGAAGGAGATGCAGTGATTGGGGGCATTACTTTTCTAACGATTTCCTCAGATTTTTTTTCAATTTTATAGACTGGAGTAGTATTTTCTACAGCCTGAAGTTTACGATGCAAATCAGAGAGAATTTTTTGCTTGCGAGTTTTTCTTTTTTTGTGCCTATTCATCGCAATAGAGCCTAGATTACACTATTGACATCATGCCTGTCAAGAGGCTAATATAGATTGATACATATGTTACCTGATATACCCCTTTTTCTCGGAGGTTTTTTATTTATTTGGCTCCTAATTCTTACATTTTTTTTCTGGCAGATGTACTCTCATTATGACCGGCTTACAAAGGGAGCAAATGGCAAGAATTTAAAGTCTATACTTGAAGAGGTCATTTCCAGAATGGATGAATACAAGAAGGATATTGCATCACTTCAGGAATACTGCAATAATTTAAATGAGGAAGGGCAATCCCACATCAAAAAGATTGGTCTTCACAGATTCAATCCTTTTAAGGATACAGGCGGAGATCAGAGCTTCATTCTCTCGCTTGTTGATGCAACTAATACAGGTATCGTGATTTCAGCTCTTTATTCCAGATCAGGTACGAGGTGGTATGCAAAGAAAATTACCAATGGAAAGGGAACAGAAGTTGAGCTGTCTGATGAAGAAAAGAAAGCTCTAAAGTCTGGCGTATAATATAATGAATAAAAAAAATCTGCTCAGAGTCGTATTTTTGTTTTTTGTCTATATCGCAGTATCCGGAATTTCATACAAAGTCTTCTCAAGCTTCTCAGTCCCTGGATTATCAACTCCCATAAGTGCGCCTAAGCCTGGAGAGGGAGGGAGACTTTCTTTTGATGCAGCTCTTCCTAAGACACAGGAGTGTCCGCTGAATGGAGCGAAGTATTCCAAACAGCAGGAGGCTTGGTGGAAGAAACATAGGCCATTGGGAGTGATGATCGAGAATCATGAAGAATCAAGACCTCAGTCAGGACTTTCATTCGCAGATGTAGTGTACGAAGCAGTAGCCGAAGGTGGAATAACGCGATTTCTTGCCGTTTTCTACTGTCAGGAACCGGGGCAATTAGGGCCAGTCCGTTCTGCCAGAACTTATTTTATAGATTTTCTTTCAGAATATGGCGATAACCCCCTGTACGCGCATGTTGGGGGAGCCAATCAGCCTGGTCCTGCTGATGCAATTGGACAATTAAGTAATTATGGTTGGACGGCCTACAATGATCTCAATCAGTTCTCGATCGGATTTCCAGTCTTCTGGAGAGACTATGAGAGGCTTGGGCGTACTGTAGCTACAGAGCATACAATGTACTCATCAGCTGTAAAGCTTTGGGATTACGGGGCAAAAAAAAGAGAGCTGACCAATAAAGATGAAGACGGTGTCGAATGGGATGAAGATTTTACCCAGTACTCTTTCAAGGATGAGGCAGGAACTTCTGATAGAGGTAAGGCTCAATCTATTCATGTTGAGTTTTGGGACTCAATGCCTAATTATTTTGTAGATTGGAAATATGATCCGGTTGAGAATGTATACAAACGAAATAATGGCAAAAACGGCGGACAGCCTCATTTGGATAAAAATACAAATAAACAGCTGATCTCAAAGAATATTGTCGCTTTATTTCTAAGAGAAAGTAATGCAAACGACGGATATGAGAACAACGCCCATCTTTTGTATAAGACAAAAGGGAGCGGAAAAGCAAATATATATATGGATGGAAAAGAAATAAAAGGTACTTGGGAAAAAGATTCCAGAACCGACAGAACAATTGTCAGTGATGAGGACGGAAAAGAAGTTGAATTCAATAGAGGAGCGATCTGGTTTGAGATTTTGCCTTCAGATTCTGTTGTAAAGGTACAATAATTCCTCAATTTTTTATTTTTGGACTTGATTAGTAAAAAATAAGCATTTATAATACAAGCGTTAAGCCATGCTCTCAGATTTAATTACATCAAAATCGCGAATAAAGCTTCTTGAGGTGATCCTTTCTCATCCTAGTGAAATGTTTCATGTAAGAGAGCTTGTGAGAAGGACAGGAGATGAGATAAATGCTGTAAGAAGAGAACTTCTTTTTCTGGAAAAGAAAGGAGTTTTGTCCAAAGAACCCCGTGCAAATAGAGTATATTATTTCCTCTCAAAAAATTACCCATTTTATTACGATCTGCTTAAGATAGGGGTCAAAACAGTCGGGCTAGGAGCAGACATACTATCGAACAGAGCAAAGCTGGGAAAAATAAAATTTGCAATGTTTTCAGGAAAATTTGCAAGAGGCATCAAACTTAATCCTGATGAAATTAATCTACTCATCGTTGGCACTGTTGTCCTGCCGGAGCTTACGCTTCTTATCAGATCCGAGGAGAAAAGATTGAGTACAGAAATAAATTACACTGTTATGAGCGAGGAAGAATTTGATTTCAGAAGAAAAAGGAGAGATCCATTTATACTTTCAATTCTCTCAGGATCAAGAATAATGCTCATCGGAGATGAGGAGACGATGCTTCAATGAAAAAATCACCTCGTTTTCTGTTTTGGATTATCATAGCGGTTGCAATTTCTGCCGTATTTATAAATCTTCCTCAAGTAAATAATGCCAATATCGGACCATTCAAAAATGTAAATATTGATCCCTCGGGGTTCCTTCGGACTCTGAGAATTAATCGAGAGTTTGAATTTAGACGTGGACTTGATCTTGAAGGCGGAACCTCGGTTACATTCAGAGCGAATGTTGCGGAAATTCCTTCAAGTCAAAGAAAAGAGGCTCTAGAATCAGTAAAAGCAGTAATTGAAAAAAGAATAAATTTGTTTGGAGTGTCTGAGCCACTTATACAAACAGCTACTGTCAATAATGATGCGAGAATAATCGTAGAAATGCCCGGCATAACTGACGTAGACCAGGCGATATCTCTTATTGGTCAGACAGCCCAGCTTACTTTTTGGGAACAAGGAGCAAGTGATTCAGCAGATCTTGAGATTGCATCGCCGTCTGCTCTTCCATTGGGAATGACAGAGACAATAGGAATTAATCCTCAGAAAACGAGCCTTTCCGGAAGTGATCTTCAGAGAGCAGATGTGACCTTTGATCCCAATACCGGCGCCCCCCAGGTACAGCTATTATTCTCATCTGATGGAACCAAGAAATTTGCTGATATCACGAAGAGAAATGTAAATAAGATAGTTGCAATAGTACTTGATAACCAGGTAATTCAAGCGCCTGTAGTAAATCAACCTATCCTTACGGGAGATGCTGTAATTACGGGTAATTTCAATATTGAGGTTGCAAAGCTTCTGAGCACTCAGTTGAATGCTGGAGCATTGCCTGTTTCCTTATCAGTTTTGGAACAAAGAGTTATAGGGCCGACTCTTGGGGAAGAGAGTTTGAGGAAAAGTTTACTTGCTGGAATTGTCGGTTTTGTAATTATAGTTATATTTATGAGTGCGGTTTATGGAAAACTTGGAGTCATAGCAGCATGCGCGTTGGTAATTTACGCTCTTATAAATCTTGCGATTTTCAGACTCAGCAATATCACGCCTTACGGAATTACGCTTACTTTATCAGGAATCGCAGGATTCGTACTTTCTATAGGGATGGCAGTAGATGCAAATATTTTGATTTTTGAGAGAATAAAAGAGGAAATGAGACTTGGTAAGAGAAGAGAAGTTGCAACTGAAGTAGGATTTACCCGCGCATGGTCATCAATTAAAGACAGTAACATTGCTACTCTTATAACCAGTGCGATTTTGTTCCAATTTGGTACGGGAGCCGTAAAGGGATTCGCTCTGGTTTTGGCAATCGGAGTACTTGTTTCGATGTTCTCAGCGATTGTCGTAACCAGAACATTTCTAAGATTTATATATGATAGATAAAATAAAAAAATTGGATATTATCGGAAGCAGGAATTTATTCTTCGCCATATCTCTTGCAGTTATGGTGCCGGGGATAATTTTTCTAGTACTTTTTGGTCTTAATCTATCAATTGATTTTACGGGTGGCTCAAGACTTACGATAGATCTTAAGAATAAAGTGACTGATAATGACAGCCAGAAAATAAATAGAATTCTTGCAGATCAGAAGATAAGAGTGTATACGATTGAGAAAACTGATAAATCTGTTTTGGTCAGGACTCAACCAATGACTCAAGACGAAAACATTAAATTCAAGGATAATCTTTCAAAAAACATAAAAGATGCTAAAGAAACCAGCTTTGAAACAATAGGACCTACTATCGGACAGGAGACGACTCTAAATGCCATAAAAGCTGTAGTTATTTCGTCAATTCTGATTGTTTTATATATTGCTTGGTCATTTAGGAAAGTTCCTAAGCCTGCGAGCGGATTGAGATTTGGAGTGAGTGCCATTATTGCTCTTATTCATGATGTTCTGGTTGTGGTAGGGGTATTTGCGATTCTCGGAAAATTGTTTAACGTAGAGGTCGATGCGCTTTTTGTAACTGCACTTTTGACAGTAATAGGATTCTCAGTTCATGATACTATTGTCGTGTTTGATCGAATCAGGGAAAATCTTAGGCGCGAGACCGGATCTTTTCCTCAAATTGTGAACAATTCGATTCTTGAGACATTTGATCGGTCGCTCAATACATCACTTACCGTTGCATTGGTTTTAATAGCACTTCTTATTTTCGGAGGAGAAAGCATACGATGGTTTGTAGTGGCACTTTTAGTAGGTATAATTTCAGGAACATACTCATCAATCTTTAATGCTTCACCAATCCTTGTCGTCTGGCAAGAATGGGCTGAACGAAGAAAATTGAAAAGCAAAAATTAAAAATAGTTTATTCTCCTGAATTCGCCACCTTCCAGGTGAAATAGCCTCGCTACCCGTTTTTGCCCACCTCAAAGATGGAATAGTTGCTTCAGTTTGTGGTGTTTATTTTTTAAATATTGAAATTATTTTTTGAATCCAATTCTGCTTAGTTTCTACCTTCGGCTGGCTTACTGGGACTTTGTTTTCTTTCTGTATAACCTTCTTTTCAGGAATAATACTATTTTCAGGTTGAACAATCGGAGCGGGTTGTTTTTTACCGACAATAGTATTTTTAATATTACCTATAGCTCTTGTGACATTATATTTTATTGTATTACCGATTCTGGGGAGAGGTGCAGGATAGTACTTTCTGGATGCAGTCCCAATATAAAGCGGCCTGCTCCATGCACCGGGAGCACACCCGTTACCGCCTCTAACTTTAAAAACAAAACCTCTATTTGATAATTTATTGACAACAGCCGTTTGAACACCATTTCCGCTGCCTGAAGTTTCAAAACCATGAATAAGATTATTTTCAGATGGACCGTAAGCTATAAAGTATTTATTTACAGGATTACCGGCAGGAGAATAATAAAGGGTAGCGGAGCTTCTATTTCGTGTTATCTGAAAAAGATTAGGTGCAGAAGAAGGACCTGCGTCTCCACAGCTTCCGCCTCCAGAAGAAGAGCCTGATGATTGGGAGTTTGAAGAAGAGCTGGATCCTGAAGAAGGAGCAGAAGTAGGAGTTGGGGTAGGGGTAGAAGTAACACTATATAATCCTGAGCCATAAGTCCCGCTGCCGTAAGTACTGCCGAATGCAGAAGAGGGATGAAAAAAATTGACGAGGATTGCCAGAATGAAAAGTAAAATGAATCTCCTTATCATACTAAATATTTCACAGTAACTTAGGCAATAATTTTCTTGACAATTATAGTATATATATATATTAGATTAAGAAAGGGGGTTTAAGATGTTTGGACTAGGCTTTCAGGAATTATTAGTTATATTAGCGATAATCCTCGTATTATTTGGCGGTAAGAAAATCCCGGAACTTACCCGGAGTATAGGGCGTGCGATAAAAGATATCCGTCATGGATTTACCGATGATACCACGTCTGGTTCTGAAAAGGATAAAGAGAGTAAAGGATAGACAGTATCTATGAATCCAAAGAAGACTTTCGGAGAGCATCTATCTGAAATACGGGAAAGACTTCTTTTCTCGTTTGGTATATTTCTGCTGGGAAGTTTTATCGGGTATATATTTTATAATCAGATACTTAATTTTCTTATAACTCCATTACATTCTCCGCTTTATTACTCATCGCCGGCCGGCGGTTTTGATTTTGCCATAAAGATCTGCATTTTTTTCGGAATAGCTTTCTCTTTACCGGTATTTACCTATAATTTCCTTAGATTTATTGAGCCGACAATACTAAGAAAACCAAGATTTTTTGTTCTTCGGTTTCTCATAGCATCTCTTCTTCTGATGACGTTGGGTATTAGTTTTGCGTATTACGTTGGACTGCCGGCGGCTCTGCATTTTTTAGGCAAGTTCGGTTCCGGTGAAATAAAATCACTAATTTTAACCAATGAGTATTTAAATTTTGTCATAAGGTATCTTGTGGGATTTGGAGTATTATTTCAGCTTCCTCTTGTACTACTTGTTATTAACAGTATTTCCCGTCTTCATCCGAACCGCTTAATGAGATTACAAAAGCTGGTAATAGTCGGTAGTTTTTCTATTGCTGCGATAATTACTCCAACTCCTGACTTTCTAAATCAGACAATCATGGCAGTGCCTATAATCCTCATTTATCAGCTTTCAATTCTTCTGGTATGGTATGTCAACCGTGATATCTCAAAAGCTATGCAGCGCTTTGATAAACTAATTCAAAATAGACTTCCAATAATTCTCGAAAATAGAGAAGCATACACTTGGTATAAAACAAGCTAATCTGCCATGTTAATAAAAAAACAATTTGATAATCTTCTCAGTAAAGAGATGGATAGAAAGGAATTTCTCATCTATCTTTTTTTTATATTTATCGGATTAACCGGTTTACCCTCAATTCTTAAGAAAATTCTTCATCCTCATGAAGAAAACACAATATCAAATTCTAGTAAGCAGGGTTTTGGATCAGGTCCATATGGAGGGAAAAGAAAGGAGAGTATTGATTAATGGCAGCATTACCTACAGTTGGAGGAGATGACGGTACATGGGGAACTATCCTCAATGCTTTCCTCTTAATATCTCACAATAGTGATGGTATCATGAAAGTTCCTGCTGTCACCATCTTCGTTGCAGCCAGTGATGCCAGTGCGAATGTAAGAGCGGTTACCTCTTCTACATATCTTTGCGACGGCACGGCGGATGATGTGCAGATACAGGCTGCTATTGATGCCCTGTCTACAAGTGGCGGAAAGATCGTACTGTCTGAGGGCACGTTCAATATTGCAGCTACAATCTGGATTGACGAAGACTCTGTGACCCTTCAGGGCGCAGGCACCGGCGACAAAGCAAATGGGACAGCTGGGCGGGGCACAAGTCTGAAGGTCGCAGCTGGATTTACCAATAGTACTCCTGCTCTCGGCGTTCTGCACAACATTTACACTTCTGCTTTAAGCACAGCTACAACAACCACTAACGCTATTGCTAACGCTTCTGTTACCACGGTAGATGTTGGTTCAGTTGCAGGAATATCAGTCGGGGATGTCATTTGGTTAAACGGTCTTGAACAAGTGAGGGTCACGGCAATTAGTACTTTAACGCTTACCATCCAGCGAGGTTACAACCGCACGACCGCACAAGCGCATAGCAGTGGAGTTTCAGTCACGGGTACACGTGGTGTCTACGGCTGTCTCCTGAGGGACTTTGCCGTTGACGGAGCGAGCGTGGGGACAACCGTAGACGGTATACGGATGGCTTCACACCGTGCTCTTATTGATAACGTCTCAGTCCAAAGGATGACCGGCGACGGGATTCAAATTCATAGAGGGTCAAGCGCTTGGAGTATGTATGATACGCGGGTTCGTAGTTGTATCTCGATGAACAACACCGGTTCGGGACTGCAGGCGTTTCAGGCAGCTACTGATCTTATCGTGACAGATAACGTGTTCGCTAGTAACGGGGTTGGTATGACCATAGCGGGCTCCGGCAGTTTTTTTGCCAACAATCATCTTTACGGCAACACCAATAATGTCATTGATTCTGCGGGCACGATGTCAAGATACATCGGCAACAAGTTTGACGACTGTGCTCAGCACAATGTCCAATTCACAGGTTCAGCTTCTTGGATGATACTAAGTGGTAACAGCTTCACCAGTGATGCCGCAGACCTCGCTGCGGATGATACCTACATCGCTCTGGATATGGCGAGTGGCTGCTGGATGGTAAATATCATTGGCAATACTTTTGTCCACAAGAGCGTGAGCGGGTCGGGATCAGGTCTTTACCGCTATAAATATTTCATCAGGTCTGTAGCGGCGACAAACCAGAATCATCTTATCATCGGCAATATGTTTGATACCAATAATTCGCCTAAGGGTGGTACCGGTACAGCGTCAAAGGCATACAATATTAACGATGCTTCCTCTAGTGTCATCAAGAATAATAAAAACTACCTTAACGAAAACTCCGGTCTTTCCACAGGAACGGGGGCACAGCAGACCATCGCCCACGGACTCGTTGGTACGCCAAACCGGGTTTATTTATCAAACAGCGGATCAGGAGCGAACCCTTATCAAAGCGCGGCAGCAGACGCGACGAACATCTATATAACAGCCGTTGCGGCGGCCTATGTTTGGAAAGCGGAGATAGTATAGAAAATTTATCAGAATGTTTTCAGAATGATCATCTTCTAGGTGAAACAGCCTCGCTACCTGTTTTTACTTGTTCTATCCACCTCCAAGGTGGGACAGTTTCTATAATCTCAGTATAATTTACACCGATGTATAGTAGAGTACAATATTACTTTTTACTTTTGGCTAGTTTTAGGATTTGATCTCTCTTTAGAATTACGCAAGAAGAACAATTTTTTGATAAAGCTCGACTAATAAAGTTTTCAAAGCCTACATAAATTATTTCCTTATTTTCATCCTTGGCTGTTTGTATGGCTGGCAGTAAATCAGTATCAGAAGAGATAAGATAGAATTTATCGTAGTCATTTTTGATAGATCCACGGACAATGTCCACAGCAATTTGGACATCAACTCCTTTTTCGTGGAATTTCCCATCAGACATCAAAAGATAGCCAAGCTTAATCTCAATATTCTGATTCCTTAAGTGAGTAAATAGCTTTTGCTGATTCGAATAAAGCATCTCAGACTTTTTATTACCCTCATATTGTCTAATCTCGCCAACATAATAAACTACATGTAGCTTGACATCTTTAACTAATGACTTAGCTAAGCTATAATAATCGAAGTTTGTTAGGTGAATTTGAGGCAAAATCTTTTTGACCTTATTATAAAAATTACTGCCATCAAACTGGACTAAGATTTTCTTCTTCATCACTTTATCTTAAATAATCTGAGAATTTTAAGCAAGAAAAACCCCCAGCTCGAGTTGAACTGGGGGGAATTAGCAAATTAAAGTATTTCCTTTTGGAAATACAACATTATACTATCAAAAAAAATAACAAAATGCAACTACAAATTTAATCCCTGTGGTCAATATAAAGCAATCGCGACCTGAAAGGTGAAACAGCCTTGCTATCTCTCAGTGGTTTTACAATATTAAGCTTTCCAGCTTGACTAATTCCATCTTCAATCTAATCTATATAGAAAGAATCTAAAGCTATTTTTTTTGAAAAGTTAGGGGGTCGTAGACGGAATTGATGAGGATGTATTAATCTGAACTGTTTTGTTGATAGGGGTTCCTTTTAGCAATGGCAATATTACTGACCAGAAGATTGGTTTTTCAAAAACCAATTGTTCGGAAGGGCAGGGGGGGCAATTATTTATATCTTGACAAGGCGCACATGCGGTTTTTCCTATATACCTTGGGAATGGTATTACAAAGACAAGAACAAGAATTATTAAAATGAAAAGAGTCATAAATACAGTTTTTTTTGATAAAAAAGACTTGGGGACTGACGTAGTAGTCTGTTGAACAGTTGGATTCCTAATGGGAGAGGCAGGACTTAGACAGTCGCCACCCTTCAGGTGATACAGCCCCGCTACTTTAGTTAGATAACGACTCTTTTACAATTTTATTTACTAAACCTCTGTCTGCTTTTCTTTAAAATCTAAGATTTGTTATGATGAGTATATTGATTGATGATTAATGCTTTGGGTATGGCAAAATATATGGTAGTATGGTAATATATTTATGAATACTGATTTTGAGTGGAGTGAAGTCAAAAACGCTGACAATTTACAAAAGCACGGGGTCAATTTTGAAACAGCACAGTACGCATTTATTGATCCAAAGCGTGTAATTGCGCAAGATCTGATACATAGTAAAGGAGAAAAACGTTTTTATTGTTTCGGAAAAGTGAAAGGGGCTGTTTTAACTGTTCGCTTTACTTATCGAAGTAACCGTATCCGTATAATCGGTGCGGGTTATTGGAGGAAGGGAAAAAATATATATGAAAAACAAAATCAAATACAATAATGAACCAATTGAGGCGAGAGTAATAAGTGATTTTTTACCCAGTCCGGAAACTTTGAGCTTAAATGAAAAAAAGACAAAGGTTACATTAACGCTTACTCAAAAAAGTCTGGATTTTTTTAAGAGTGCTGCTAAAAAACATAACGCATCCTATCAGGCTATGATCAGAAGACTCATTGATTATTACGTGGTAAACCAGCGAGTCTAATTCGATTCCCGTAGTTAATATGAACGTTCTACGTCGCATTAGTAGGCTGCCTTAGCTAACAACTCTTTTACAATTTTATTTACCAAATTTCCATCTGCTTTGCCTTTGATTTTTGGCATTAAGGCTCCCATTAGTTTTCCCATATCAGATATTGAGTTAGCTCCTGTCTGTGTTATTGCTTCTTCCACAAATTTCTTAATTTCGTCTTCACTTAATTGCTCTGGTAAATATTTTTGCAATATCTCAAGTTCTTTTTTTTCTTTGTCCGCAAGTTCTTGACGCCCTGCTTTTTCAAATTCCGTGATGGAATCTTTTCTCTGCTTTGCTTCTTTTTGAATTGAAGACATTACATCCTCCTCGGTTGCCTCATACCCTGCTCCTCCTCTTTGAGTTTCTAGATAACCAATTGATGACAAAAGCATACGAAGAACAGAGGTTTTCAATTCATTCCTTGCGAGCATCGATTGCTTCAATTCTTCCTGTAAATCCTTCCTCTGCATAAGCTTATTATACTAGCTCTTTTACTTTTTGGGTAAGATATTCCTTAGTGTTTTTTGAGAGATCTTCGTCGACTTCTTCGAAAAGTTTTTGTAGGATTTCGCCAATTTTTGGTCCGGGTTTAATCTCTAATATTTTCATAACATCATTCCCATCTATCGCGAGGTCATTTATCGAGAATGGTGCAGGCTGGAGTTGTTCTTCTACTCGTTTTTTAAATAACTTAAGCCTCCAGCTTTCAGCGGTTTGAGTCCCGCCTCCGAGTCTGTCTCCAATACGAAGATCCATCATATCCTTCACGTTCTCAACGTCAACACGTCTAATAAACCTTCTCACAGCAGCATCAGTTATATTTTCATCAACTGTAAACATATGCCATCTTATAAGGTTCACAATTTTTTCTTTATCTTTTTTTGAGAATTTAAGACGTTCGCAAATTTCTCTAGAAATTCTGGCTCCTGCAATCTCATGGTTATAAAATATCACAAGTCCTTCCTCGTCTTTTGACTCCACATAAGGTTTTCCTACGTCATGAATCAAAGTCGCAAATCGTACGATCGGGTCAATTGAGGGACAATGCTTAAGAGACATTACATTGTGAGTAAAAACATCTGATGTGTGATGCCTGCCAGGTCTTTCCTGAGATACGCCTTCGCCTTTGATAAGCTCGGGAAGTATTTGAGCAAGAAGTCCGCTGTTTTTAAGAAGCATGACTCCTTCATAGGGATAGTCACTTGCCAGAATTCTCAAAAGTTCTGTGCTTACTCTTTCTTTTGATATCTCAGATATTAGAGATGAATCATTTACAATTTCATTCCATGTTTTTTCCTCGATTGTAAAAGAAAGTTCAGTTGCTATTCTTATCGCGCGCATGAGACGTAAGGCATCTTCTTTAAATCTTTGACTCGGATCGCCAACTGCTTTTATTATTTTATTTTCTAAATCTTCCTGTCCACCAAACAAATCAATAATTTCATATTCATTGGGTTTACCCTGAGCGAATGAAGTGAGCCGAAGGGCAATTGCATTGATAGTAAAGTCCCTTCTGGATAGGTCTTCTTCAATTGATTTTCCCCATTCTACTTTCTTAGGTCTTCTGCTGTCTGTGTATCCATGCTCTGTTCGATAGGTCGTAATTTCGACAATTTGTTTATTTTCTGCTGGAATGCCCGACTTCGCCAAGGCTTCGACGGGCAGGCCTACGGTACCAAAGGAATTATCATAGAATCCATTCGGGAAAATCTTCAATATTTCTTCGGGCACTGCGTTGGTAGCAAGGTCCCAATCTTTTACTTGTTTCTGCATGATGATGCCTCTGACACTTCCCCCCACGAGATATGCTTCAAATCCTGCGATTTTGATTTTCTCATAAACTTGGCGAATTTCGTTAGGGATAATAACATTCATAGCTTGTCCCGCTTCGGTGGGGTTTGCTATAGTATATCAAGATTTTATCT
>JBBUBI010000024.1:0-2710 GCA_038058335.1 Patescibacteria group bacterium | reverse complement strand
TGGCAAAGCTAGCCGCTCTTATCATCCCCTCAGCTCCTCTTTCTCCCCAGCCAATCGGTACTATAATCCCATCAGGTTTACCAATAATATCTCGCAAGCTACTATCGACTTCTTTCTTGTCCTCCATAGCTTTAGCGACTGCGGACTCGACTTTTTCTGCATCAACCCATTTGGTAGTTACTTTTGCACCCAAATCCCATGAAGCATGGTCGATTGCGTCAAATAGCGCTGCATAGGAGTCTTTGAGCTGATAATCACCAGTCCCGAAATACTTTCCTACGATTGCAATTTCTATCTCCTTCTTGTTTGGCGCTTTAATACTTTCTAGAAGTTTATTCCATTCATTTAGCTTTGGTTCTCTGACAGGCAAGCTTAGTTTCTGAAGAATTCTCTTATCAAGCCCCTGCTCGTGAAGTACAATCGGAATTTCATATATGGATGATAGATCAGGGCTTGAGACAATATCCTCCTTTTGGATATTGCAAAAGAGCGCAAGCCTGTCTTTTCTTCTTTGATCAAGAAATTTCTCAGACCGGGTGACAATAAAATCAGGCTGAATCCCCATTGAATTAAGCATTTTAACAGACAGTTGTGTCGGCTTAGTCTTAGGCTCTCCAAGATGTCCTGGGGTTGGAACATAGCTTACATGAATATGTACTACATCCCCAGGCTTTCTTAGGGTTAGGATTCTTGAAGCTTCATAATACAAAACATTCTGGTATTCTCCGGCGGTTCCTCCCAATTCAATAATTACAATGTCTGCTTTTTTCTCATTCGCCAATTTTTCTATTCGCCCAGTAATCTCATCTGTTATGTATGGGATTGCTTCTACATCTTCTCCTTTGTACTCAAATCTTCTCTCTTTATCAATTACAGTCTTATAAATAAGACCCATTGTGACGAAATTATCCCGTCCCATATCCTCATGCAGGAATTTCTCATATGTTCCTATATCCATGTCAGTCTCTGTCCCGTCTTCACAAAGAAAAGGATCTCCGTGTTCAATTGGATTTATAGTGCCTGAATCAACATTGAGATAATTCTCAAATTTTATCGGAGCGACTTTATAGCCTGCGGATTTAAGAAGATAGCCAATTGAGGCTGCTGTGGTGCCCTTACCGATGCCAGAAATGACACCTCCTGAAACAAAAATATACTTCGTTTTAGCGCGGACTTTTGATAGGGGCACGATTTATAGTATCAAATCAGCAAAAACCCGTCAATGGGGAAATTCTATATTTTCTATAAATTGTTCGGTATTCTCATAAACTTCACTGAAGATTAGATATAAACTTTCTGCTTTTTTTTGATTACCTATTAATATGCATTTCTTTCCGAGACCATAAGCTACTCCAGCCTCAATATGACAGGATTTTCCTGCGGGAAGGAGTAGTACGAAAGTATCGCTATTCCTCTCTCCTCTCATGTCGTTTGCAAAAACTCTTTTTACATATTTGTCTTCTTTCCAGTTTAATTTCTCAAAATTTGCCATATCTTTCTCTGGGTTATTCTTAATTCTATGAACAGCATGAGGCGCTTCAAGGAAACAATATACAGAGTAACCTTTATTTTTTATCTTTTTAACCAAGTCTAAAAGGTTGTCTCTATTTCTCCAACGACCAGATACGAAGAAATTATAATGAGGTTTTATTTTTTTATTTGCCTTAGCCATTTTATTGGAGCGGGGTACGAGAATCGAACTCGCTTCTCCACCTTGGGAAGGTGGCATACTACCGGTGTACGAACCCCGCAGAGTTCCCTAACTTATCGCAAGTTTAATTATTTTAATCCTTACAAAAAGAAACTTCAACTCTAGCGGGGAAGTTTTAACTCTACTCCTTCGTATATAAGATCAGGTGTTACGAGCTTATTTGCTTCTGCAATTTTTGTCCACGAATACCCATCTCCATACGCTCTTACTGCGATAGTCCACAAATCATCTCCCTTTTTAATTTTGTATGAATTTCCTGAAATATCAATCTTAGGTGCTGCTTGCTTAACTTCTGTTATTACAGTCGCTGTCTTTTCTGCAACTTCAGGGATCATAATCTTAGACCCTTCAGCGATAATATTCGCATCTAAAATTTTGTTTTCTTTTGCGATATCAACCCAGTTGTAGCCCGACTTATATGAACTCTCGGCGATACTCCAAAGAGTATCTCCTGCTTTAACTGTATAAGTTTTACCCTTGGCTGGAGCTGCTTTCTGTGCTTCCTCAGATTCTTCAAGCTCCACGGTTGGCTGAAATTGAGTTGAGCTCGTGTCTGTATTGTTATTTCTAAGAAAAGCTATGCCTAGTATGGCTACTATAATTACTACAATAACTCCAATCGCGAGGCTTACATAAGACTCATCCCACTTGATGTTGGATAAGATACTTTCAATACCTGAATTTTTACTTGTTTTTTTGGCCATTTTCCTCCTAACTAGGCAGTATTATTGGGGCAGATTTGTTGATAAGCTGTGCTAAACTTCGAAACGGCTTTACCCGCCGAAGCTTCAGCCTAGGCGGGCCGCCATTGGTGAGCCTCGCTTTGCGGGCTCGACCGGATTCGAACCGGCGATCTTCTCCGTGACAGGGAGACGTGATAGGCCACTTCACTACGAGCCCAGGCACGACATATCCTAACAAATAATTGAATTATAGTCAATCCTTTGTCCTGGTTGGCTAGATAGAGAACGGTTGTCCTCCTTTCTTAACTTGTAAGAT
>JBBUBI010000023.1:0-4894 GCA_038058335.1 Patescibacteria group bacterium | reverse complement strand
TATTTCGTGTCACATCACCTATGCCTCCAATTGGAATAAAAGAAACTTTGTTATTCATCTAGGTTGGCAAAAACTGTTTGTAATTTTCCATTGTTATATGAATATAGCTTCCTTGAGGAACTTTTCCTTCTACAATCATCCGAGCAGCTTTCCTACAGACGCCCTCAATTGTCCTCTCCAAGCTTCTGATTCCGGCATCAAACCCCAAAGGTCTTATTATATATTGCCAAACATTTTCATCAATTGAAAGTTGGTTCTCTGGAAGCCCAGATTGCTTTCGTACTTTTGGAAATAAGTAAGTTTTGGCAATTGCTGTTTTCTCATCATCAGTATAAGAAGGCATTTGTACAATTTCAAGCCTATCAAGTACTGCTGTTGAAATATTTGAAGTATTGTTTGCAGTTGCGATGAATAAAATTCTAGATAAGTCAAACGGATAATCAATATAGTGATCGGAAAAATTCCTATTTTGCTCAGGGTCCAGAAGCTCAACCAATACTCCCATTATATCCGCTCTTGCATTTTCAGTAATTCTATCAAGTTCATCAAGAAGTATTACGGCATTTTTGTTTTGAGCATTTACAATTTTTTTAATTACCGAACCAGGCTCTGCGTCTGCAAATGCGCGGGATTGTCCGCGCAATGCTCTCGCATCTCCCATACCACCGAATGGAATTCTCTCAAACTTTCTACCAAGGGACTCTGCGATTGAATTGGCGAGAGTTGTTTTACCGGTACCAGCGAGACCAATTAGGCATAATATCGGCGCTCTTATAACTCCGTCTGTGGTATTATTTTGCATACTTAAAATTATTGACGAAAGATATTCAATTATTCTATTTTTTACGCTCTCTAGCCCGTAATGATTTTTATCCAATACTTTTTTTGCAGAATCCAAATTTAGAATATCTTTTGTTTCCTTACTGAAAGGAAGTGACGTAACCCAATTTACATATGAGGAAACGCTCTCGAAATTTATATAAGAAGCTGTTCCGGTTTTCAAGGTTGCCCGCAGAAGAGTAATCATTCCGTTAATTTTTTCCAATAAATCTTCCGGGAGATGAGCGAGTTGTACTTTTTCTTCAAGTTTTTGTATCTGACTATCCAAAGACGCAGCAGAACTATCCATAACTAAATGATACAAGATAATTTAAAAGTTAACAATCCGAAGCAATCTTAAATTTTTAATATTTTGGTTTTCGGAAACGAGGAGCACCGAATTTCTTCTGTCTTTCTTCCTGCTGTTCTCTTTTAAATTGCCGAGCGAGCGGATGCTCTTCTCTTGGCGGTCCTTGGAAGTCCCTATCTCCGCTACCGCTATCTCTTCTGTCTGAAAATCGTGGCCTTGGACCACCTCTGTGGTCACCTCCGCCTCGCCTCTCACCTGATTCTCTGGGAGGAGTACCTCCCGCTTTTTGTCCATCAAGAAGCATCGTAAGATTTATTCTTCCCTGCTCATCTATCTCTATTACTCTTACTTTAACTTTTTGTCCCACTGCAACAATATCTGTAGGATTATTCACGAACTCAGTAGACATTTGCGAGACATGCACCATTCCTTCCTTACCTGGAAGAATTTCTACAAATGCGCCAAACGGTAGGATTCTTTTGACTTCTCCTTCAAATTCCTCACTTGGTTTTACTTCGCGCGTCAAATTCTGTACCCATTCAACAGCTTTCCTTACTGCCTCATCATCTGTTCCCGTTATCGCAACTGTTCCATCATCCTCTACGTCTACGGTTGCTCCGGTTGTAGCAATAATATTCTTAATTGTTTTCCCGCCCGGGCCAATAAGTTCACCGATCTTCTCAACAGGAATTTTAACCATTTCAATTTTTGGTGCATAAATCGAAAGATTTGCTCGAGGCTCAGGCATTGCTTTCTTTATTATTTCAAGAATTTTAAGCCTTGCTACTTTTGCTCTCTCTAAAATTTCTTTTATCTGAGTCAGTGTCAAGCCTAAGATCTTGACATCCAATTGAATTGCAGTGACTCCCGTGTCTGTTCCTGCAACTTTAAAATCCATATCTCCTGAGAAATCTTCAAGCCCAATAATATCAGTCAGTAATTCATATTTATCTCCGTCTGACATCATTCCAATTGAAATACCGGCGACTGGTTTTATGATCGGAACTCCTGCGTCCATAAGAGCCAGAGTTGATCCGCATGTTGAGGCCATTGAGCTTGATCCGTTTTGTGACAAAACTTCAGAAACAACTCGAATAGTATATGGAAAAACTTCCTGAGCTGGAATAACTGCAAGAAGTGCTTTTTCAGCTAAGGCTCCGTGTCCCTTCTCCCGTCTTGAGGGACTTCCGACTCTTCCTGTTTGACCAAATGAATATGGAAGTCCAGAATAATGATGGATATATCTTTTTGTTTCTTCACCCTCTGCTGATTCGATCAACTGCTCCATTCGAGGGGATCCTAAAGTTACGATCGATAATGCTTGAGTTATGCCTCTTTGAAAAAGCGCTGAGCCGTGAGTTCTTGGAAGCAGTCCGACTTCCGTAACTATCTCGCGAATCTGGTCCATTTTTCTTCCATCCACTCTTTTTTTCTTCCCAATTACATCTGCTTTTATGATCTTGAACATAATTGACTCAACTGCTTTTGCAATTGTTTTCTTATCAATCTCTGTCTCAGGATTTGCGGTCTTATTGTCTTCTGTAATTTTTGTTATCAAATCAGACGTTTCATTTCCTCCGCCTTCCTTACCTACTCTTGTTTCAATTAGAGCCTGCACCTCTGCTTTATAGGATTTTTCAACCAGACTTATGGCTTCAGAAAGAGTGTTCTCCGAAAGAACTTCTAATTTTTTGGCACCAACTTTCTCAACTAATTCTTCAATTAATAAAATTAGCTTTGCTGTCTCTTTGTGCGCCAGCTCGATTGCCTCAAGTAAAATTTCTTCAGAAATTTGAGATGCTTCGGCTTCAATCATGTTTGTCTTATCTTTGAGCTGGGAAACAACTAAATCAAGTTCTGAAAATTCCTGTTCTGATCCAGGATTAATTATGCATGCCGAGCCTCCGTTACCAGATTCTTTGACACAACCTACTCTAATTGCGCCTATTGGCCCGTTCCATGGAATTCTTGAAATTGCAAGGGCTGCAGATACAGCATTCAATGCAAGAACATCCGCTTGATTTACTCCGTCTACTGAAAGAACTGTTACTATAACCTGGACATCATTCTTAAAGCTTTTTGGGAAGAGAGGTCGAATTGATCTGTCTATCAAACGTCCTGCAAGAACTGCATCGTCTGATGGCTGTCCTTCACGCTTTACCCAGCGCGATCCTTTGATTTTCCCTCCTGCATAAAGTCTTTCACCGTACTCAACTGACAGTGGAAAATAGTCTTTGTCAGATAAGCCACCTTCTACAACTGTGACCAAAACTACTGTGTCACCAAGACGCGCCAAAATAGATGCTGTTGCCTGAGGAGCCATTTCTCCGGTTTCAAGCGTCAGTTTTACTCCTTCGATCTCTGTAGTTACTGAGGTTTTATTCATTAATCCTTCACGCCAAGTATTTTCGTAATCGTAGAATGGCGGGCCTTATCCACGCCTTTCAAGAAGTTTATAAGTCTTCTTCTTTTTGCAATCATTGATAAAAGTCCTCGTCTTGAATGAGTGTCATGAATATGCTGCTTGAGATGATCTGTTAATTTCTCGACTCTGTTTGAGAGAAGAGCGATCTGAACCTCCGGGCTTCCGGTATCACCATCTGCGGTCTGAAATTTCTTAATAATATCTTGCTTCTGTGCTGTACTAAGTGGCATAACTAATTTTTTATTAAATCCTATTTACAATAGTGTATTATATCAATTTTTAAACCTGCAAACAAGAAGTTAAATAAATTGAATTATTTTTTCCTGCGAGTAGTAGAATTTGGATTTGGATTATCTATTATGTATGGACTTACTCCATTTCTTCTTGCTAAACTTTCCAATCTTATTCTGTTCTCAATCCGTACTTCTTCACTTCTACCAAATCTGTCCATGGGTAGAAGATTTTTAAATAAATCACCCATTGTTAGTTTCTTTTCTGTCATATATTAGATGTTCGTGGAGCCTTTGTAGATTTTTGGCGTTAGCCAATCAACCGGCGGCTTTTTGTCTTTTCTGACTTGTCCTGAGCTTGCCGAAGGATCTTTTCTTTCGATATTTAAATCTTGTCCTGAAGAATCCTGATCCTGCTCAATTTGCTTATTTTGAAGTGATTGCAAAGTCTGTCCTGCATTTGGCTGTCTTACTATTCTTTGCCCAAGCGGTTGCCTTGCTTGCTGATCCAGAGGCTGTCTAATAGCTTGTCTCATTGGCTGCCTCATGGGTTGGTTTAATTGCTGAGGTCTTTGAGGAAAACTTGGAGATCCGAATACTGATTCCAAATCTTCATCTGTTGAGTAATCTTCCACTTTAGGTTTCGTATTACTTACCGAACCTCTAACTGCCCCTTTCCTAATGAGCTCTCCGGTTATTTCAAATGCAAGAGGTGTAGTCTTGGAATTCTGGAAATTTTCCGTTGCGTTTTCGATACCTATAAGCAGGTTCTGTGCTGTATCAATATCAATATTAAAACCCATTGAAAGCATTAGATCTGCAATCTTTTCAGATATCGAGGAACTCGTTGGAGATACAATTGAAACGTCTCCATAGCCCTGATTGTCAGGCTTATTGTCGATATTTACCACTGTAGTATCTTTAAGCGCTTCCGGATCATAAATTCTATCAAGATCTGATAGCCTTGAAGTGCCGACTACAAAAAGAAGAGATGGATATCCCTGTGATCTCTTGAATATTACGTCTTTTTCGTTAAAAGATAATCCTTCTTCTCCTGCTTTTACAACTATATTAAGCAAACCGTCCTCAAGAGTATATGAAATTTTATCA
>JBBUBI010000022.1:0-25058 GCA_038058335.1 Patescibacteria group bacterium | reverse complement strand
ACTTCGTAGGAAAAATCTACGTGACCTGGAGTATCTAACAAATTCAGCTGGTAAACTGAATCTGCAAACTCTAAATTCGAATCTCGAAACTCAAAATTATTTTGAGAATTTGAATTTTGAATTTGCGTATTGTTTCGTTTTTCGGATTTCGGATTTTGTATTTGCGAACGGTAAGTGAGTCTTATTGCCTTAAGTTTAATCGTTATTCCGTGCTCACGTTCAAGCTCAAGGCTATCAAGCATTTGCTCTTCATGTTTTGCTCCCACAGCACCACATATTTCCATTATCCGGTCCGCAAGCGTTGACTTGCCATGATCGATATGCGCGATAATCGCAAAATTCCTTATCCTAATTTGATCCATATGTGGGGAAATTATATCAGAGGAGGAGTTTAATTACATCTGCGATGCATAATTTACCATTCTTTCGAATATTGGAAGTCCTTGTGGCTCTAGATTTGGCATTCTTCTCCAATTCGGGTGCTGAGTTAGCCTAATAAATCTTTCGGGATGAGGCATAAGACCCAATATTCTTCCTGAAAAATCTGTAATCCCTGCTATAGCATTCAGAGACCCATTCGGATTTTCTGGATATTGTTGAGTAGGATTCCCTAATGGATCGCTGTATCTCAATACAACTAACTTTTCTCTTTCAATCTGATCCAAAACCTGACCTTCTGCAAAAAACTTTCCCTCTCCATGTGCTACCTGATAAGACATCACCCCATTCATTCCCTCCAAAAACACACAAGCATTATCATCTTCAATTCTTAGATCAATCCATCTGCATTCAAAATGTCCCGAATCATTATTTGTTAAAGTGGCCTTCATCTCTCCCATTGTTCCAAACGGCAAAAGTCCGGATCGAACCAAAACCTGAAATCCGTTGCAAACTCCTAAAACTAGACCTTTCTTGCCATTTACAAAATCGTCAATCTGATCTGCCAGATAACTATTGAGCTCAAGAGCCAATATTTTTCCAGAAGCAATATCGTCTCCGTAGGAGAATCCTCCGGGTAAAGCTAAAATTTGATAATTATTTAGATTATCTTCATTAGCGCGAAGCTCATTTATGTGAACGGTTTTAGTTCTTCCTCCGGCAACAGAAAATGCGTTGACTGTTTCTTCATCGCAATTAATGCCATCAGTTTTTAATACACAGACTTGAGGTCCTCGTTCTTTCAGTGAAATATCCTCCTTAATGGCTCTTGCCAAGCTTGCTTCAGTTCATCGGTAGGAACCGTAAATAAATCATCTTCTCCTACTTTTACGTTAATTGTTTTTGCTTGAGTAGTCTTACCCAAACGTATATAGGGTAGGGTTCCAAACAAATTATTTGCTATTTCATCATTTTCTACTTCGACAACAAAAGTCCCTGCAGTTTCATTAAACAAAAACAAATCTGGTCTTTGCATTTGAGCGCTTAAACTTAATTCAACACCACAATCTCCTCCAAATGCCATCTCAGAAATCGCACTAATTATTCCTCCTTCGCTCACATCATGACAGGCCAACACCTCGCCACTTTTAATTGCTTCATGAACACCTCTCAACACTGCTGGTAATACTTTTAAATCTATTTTGGGAACTTCATCACCTACTAGTCCATTGACATCATAGTAAGTTGATCCAGCCATGCCTCTATCGAGAGCCCCCACAAGATAAAGGCTTGAATTTTCTTTTTTAATATCAGATGTAACGGTCTTCTCAATATCAGGAATTCTACCAAATACAGACATGCAAAGAACTGGTGGAATTTTTATAACCTGTCCGTCTTTACCTCTATAGGTAGAAGACAAACTATCCTTGCCCGAAATCACTGGTCTTTCTAAAGCATTCATGCAATCTACTACCGCATCAACCGAAAGATCTAAAGATCCCATCGCGTCTTCATCGGGAAACGGCCAAATATAATTATTTACCAGTACTGCTTCATCAGGATCTCCTCCTACAGCTACGTAATTTGCCATCGCTTCAGCAGTAGCCCAAACGCTACCCCAATATGGATCTATTCTGTTTAGGATAGGATTTATACCGTGTGCAACAATCATTCCGTAAGGCTTACCTAGGATTGGGGTGATGACAACCGCATCGTTGGGCCCATCGAATTTTTCTCCTCCAAATGGAGGCAGCACATTTGTCCCCTGAACACCATGATCATATTGACGAACTATTGGCTCCTTGGATGCAACATTTCCATGAGATAAAACTTTTTTAAAAGTGTCTATCCAGTCAATTGGCATTTCGATGAAGGCCTCATCGGATTCAGATTTTTCCCAATGAGCATTCATCGTTCTCTGTGGTAATCCATTTTTTAGAAAATCGTAATCTAAATCGACTACCATCTGATCACCATATTTTACGGTGAGCTTATTGCTGTCATCGAAATGACCGATAACGGTTGCTTCTGCATTATATTTCTTACATACATTTAAAAATTCGTTTATTTTCGAAGGATCAATCGAAGCTACCATTCTCTCTTGAGATTCAGATAGCCATATTTCCCAAGGAGAAAGTCCCGGATATTTAAGAGGAGCTTTTTCTATATCTACGACTACGCCTGTATTCTCTCCCATTTCCCCTACAGCCGAGGAAAATCCAGCCGCGCCGCAATCAGTAATAGCTCTGATTAGATCTTTATCTCTGGCTTCGATTATCGCATCTGCCATTCTTTTTTCTTCGATTGCATTGCCGATTTGAACAGCACTTGAATTAACATTTATGGTTCTTTCTGTCATCTCGCCTGAGGAAAATGTTGCACCGTGTATTCCATCCCTACCGGTTCTTCCGCCTATAATTACAACTAAATCACCTATTTCAGGCTGTCCTTTTTGTGCTCTATTCTCTGGAATGATTCCATAAGATCCGACAATTACAGTAGGCTTTGCTCTAAAATCTTCATGATAATGAACCGAGCCGTTGTTGGTTGGTATGCCCATTCTGTTTCCGTAATCTCTCACTCCTGCCACGACTCTTCGCTGTAAATAATCAGGATGTAATGTCCCTTCTGGTAATTTTGAAGGGTCTAAATCGGGAGGTGCAAAACAAAACATATCAGTAGAAATAACTATTTTTGCACCTTGTCCGGTTCCGAGTATATCTCTAAATACCCCTCCGCTTCCGGTCATTGCTCCGCCGTATGGCTCGATAGCTGAGGGACTATTGTGCGTCTCGACTTTTCCACAGATTGCTTGTCCATCATAAAACTTCATTACTCCGGAATTATCATCAAAAGCAGAAACAACTTCATTCCCAAAATACTTCTTAGCCGTCTCGCTGATTCTTGTAAAAAGAGGCGGTTTTTCTACTCCATCAACTATTACTTTTGCTCGAAAAGTCTTATGACCGCAATGCTCGCTCCAGCGCGCCGCAATTGTTTCCAATTCTCCATCATACGGATCTCTCCCCAATGTGATGCAGTGAGACTGAATAACTTTCATCTCCTGATCACTTAAGAACAGTTTATCTTTTGACAAAGCAGCCATTTCATCAGCAGAAGCACTTCTTATTGGAATAATTTCTACAATTCCTGGTTCACCTTTTATAATTAACGTCTGAGGCTTCTCATAAACCACTTGCTCCACAATTTTATTGACCAGCAGTCTGTTTACTACTTGAGCAACTTCTTCTTGATCTACAGTTCCATAAAATCCGTATTCAGTACTGGAATCTGCCGCTGTTAAATTTATACCTAAATCTTTTGCAGATTTCATAATAGAATCGGCCTCGGGATTCATAACTCCTAGCTGATATGCTACTTCGACAATTTGAAGAGTATCCGTGATAAGTGGCTGATCAATTGTGAAAATTTGATCTATTGGCTCTGCTAGTAAAGTCTGCGCTAGTCTCAATGCATCTTCGTCCGTAGCTCCTTCTAGTCTGTAAACTTTTGCTGTTCTTACTTTTTCAAGTCCTGACAGGCCAATAGTCCGTTGTGCTTCACTTGCAACTTCCTGCCCTTTTGTATCTTGCCCTATATATCCAACTCTAATTTCGTGGATAGCCATATTAACCGTGAGGATAAAGTTGCTTAGCAGCTAACTTTGCTACATATAAAATGACTTCCTCACCGGGTTTTAGAAGAGTTTCTCTTGGTTGCTCCGTGACTCTGTCGCCGACAATATCTTTGAGTAAATCTATTTGAGTTTGATGCTCAACAGGCAATACTCTCTGTTGGAGATCATCGACTGTATCTTCGGGCAAAATATCTACTCGAGCCGATCCGACAACTGCTCCTGCATCGAGCTCTCTCGTTACTCTATGGGCAACCGCTTCTGTCCATTTGTCCCTTTTTGTTAATCTGGTAAAAATGAGTCTTACTGCATGAACTCTTCTGCCATACATCCATTCTCCACCAAAATCCGGCAATGGGCCAGGATGTTGGTTAAATATTCTACCTGGGTATGCATCGATAAAGACTCCTGGTGTCAAAGGTAGATAGCCATTTTGGGTTACTATAGTAGCGTCTCTACTTTGCGTTTTCTCAAGCATTGCATATCCAAACTCATCTTGATCAACTTCTCCATCGGCTCTCCGGAAATCATTGGGGCTGATTACAATAATATCTGACTCTGGAATTCCTAGTTTGCGGGCTTTTTCTATTCCGCCAGCAGACGGCTTACTTGCAATGACACAGGCAATATCTATTGGAACTTCTCCAGATCGGGTTGATTTTATAATCTCCTGCATGGTGGTGCCACCACCCGAAATTAGAGTTGCTAATCTTTCTCTTTGTGCCATTTATTTATTTGGGGCAGGAGTAATGAGATGAAACTGAAAGAATAATAATTTAAAAAAAAATTAAAATCAAGTATTAAAGCGCTATCTTAAATCCAAAGTGTCTCCTTTATAAACAATATTTTTCGGTTTGATTACGACTTGCCTTTTGCCTTTCTGAATATATCCTGCGTCGATTCCCGAAAATCCCTCTTTTTTTATAATCTCTAAAGTTTTCCTTGCATCTTGCGGATCAACGAATAAAGCATAATCCATTCCCATGTTAAACGTCTGGTACATTTCATAATCTGACAAATTGAGATTATCCTGTACAAATTTAAATAATTCCGGTGGATCAAAAATTTTATCTATAAAATATGTAAAGTTTTTATTCGACCTCATTATTTTACGAAGGCCATGCCCAGTAATATTTGAGATATAATGAAGTTTTATTTTGGAATCTAATAATTTATTAACCAACCCAGCATAAATGTTTGATTTCTTTAAAACCTCTTCACCAAGAGTTTTTCCGTTTTTAAGTTTGGTCAGATACCCCTTTGGTAATCTTTTAGTCATTGCTCTTATTAGAGAGGCTCCATTCGCATTTAGTCCAGTGCTTTTTAGAAGGGCAATTCTATCACCCGTTTTTAAGTTTGTGTCAACCAATAATCTTTTCTTGCTATTAATAATTCCTACTGCTGCTCCTCCAAGATCCATTGCGCCCAATTTGATTATTCCATTGAGAGTTGCTGTTTCTCCACCACCCCAAACCACACCGGCCACGTCGCAGGCTTTCTTCCAGCCTATTATTAAATCTCTAATTCTCTTTTTATTATTTAGCCAGCTATTATCCGGAATCGCCCAATATGCATTTAAAACCAGAGGATCTGCGCCCACTGATATTAGATCATTAATAATCGTAGCAACTGTATCATGAGCAATTGATTGATAATAATTCTTGCTTTGGACTAATTGATCAACAATTAAATTCTTAGTCCCTAATCCCTCTACTACAAACGCCATATAAATATTTCCCTGCTTCCAAACATAAGCTGACTCACCTCTCGTTTCTACAACTTCTTTAAAACCCTTTTTTGAGAGATTTATTCCCGTAGACTTTGCAAATTTCTGGGCTAATTTTTTAACGGGGTCTTTTAAATCGTAGTTATCACCAGTTTGATTGTAGGTTAGTTTTCTCTTAGTCATCACACTTTTGTGTGGGCAGTTGCATCGATCGCTTCATCAGATTTCTCAAGTATCTCTCTCCAATTCCCCAGTTTCTTAAATAATAAAAGGAATGTAGATGCTTCCTTGACATCAAAAAGCCAGGTGAGAAATAGATAAAGAGAAAGCCCTACGAAAGATGAAATTCCTGTAAGCACTAGAAGATTTATGGTTCTTGTCGTATCGAAAACCAATTGGTCTAAGAGCTTTATAGGCACATAAAGAGCAACTGCAGTGAAAAATGTTGCGACAAATATTTTAGAAACCGAAAAAATAAATTCCAATTTTTTAAATCCTCCTGTTTTTATGTCAAGGAGTATAAAAGAAATAATTAGATTTATAATTGATGCAATCGAGAAAGAGAATGCAATTCCCATAACTCCCATATCATAAACAAAAACAGACGCCCAGCTCATGGAAATCATAATAATAGTACTCATGGCGCCCACAATCAAAGGAATTTTTGTATCATGAAGAGCATAAAACCCACGGGATACGAGGTAAATCAACGACTGAGCAAATATTGAAAGACTGAAGAATGCCAAAGTTCTACCAGTAAGTACTGTTGCCGGCCAGTCAAAACGAGTAGCTCCATAAATAAGACGGACAAGGGGAATTCTAAGAACAAGAACAAGAACTGAAACCGGAAGTATAAGATAAAGCATTTGATTAAAACTTGTAATGAATGTGCTCTTGAATTCTTCAATCTTATCTTTCTCTCGGGAAAGTACGGGGAAAGCAGCTTGCGCTATTGCATTACCGATAAGAGAAACAGGCGCAAACGCAAGCGTTTGCGCAAGATCAAAAATAACATAATTTCTTCCAGGTTCTTGCAGGTATGAAATAAAAGTAACTGTAATTAATGTACCAAACTGAAAAATTGCGATTGATAATGTTCTTGGCCACATCAGCTTTAGTACCTTTCTTACTCCTTTGTCCTTTAAAGGATTCAAAGAAAATACGGGCTTTAATGAGAACTTCACATTTCTTACCAAAGGCACTTGCGCAATCATAAAAATAAATGCTCCCAAAATTACGCCATAAGCAGCCGAATAAATTCCGAAAAATGGGTTAAGAAAAACAATTCCTATTATTATTCCCAAATTGTAAAGTGCAGCAGCAAATCCAGGGATAAAAAAATGATTGTGAGACTGAAGTACAGCGGAAAAAAAACTTCCGATAAGAAATAATAGCTGGCCAATTATAATAATCCTCATAAGACCTGACATTAGCTCTAATTGATCTTTTGAAAACCCTGGTGCAATAAGCTGAGAAAAGTTAAAAGAAAAAATAAACAAAATTACAGCTAGGGCTGAGAACAAAATAATTCCCAAAGTAAGAAGTGTTGAGCCCAACCTATTCATCTCTTCCTGTTTTCCTTTTCCTAAGTAATCGGAAAAAATCGGAATTATTGCTGAAGATAATGCTCCTGCTATTATGAGCTGAAAAAGGAAATCAGGAAGTCTCGCAGATACCAAATAAATTCCTAATGTGTTGGATGCACCAAAAATCGAAACCAAAAGTCTTTGCCTTATCAGTCCCAGAGCTTGGGAAAGAATAATTGTGATCATGATTATAAACGCGGCTTTTAATATATTGGTTTGTCGGGTAAGAAGAAGACCAAATCCCTGTTTTATAAAATTGCGGGGAGCCATTGTGTTTTATAGTATAGCATGGTAAAATCTCCCCATGCCAGTTATAAAAAGCGCAAAAAAAAAATTAAAAAAAGACAAAGAGCGAACACAAAGAAATAAGATAATTTCCGATAATCTTAAAAAGGCAATCAAATCTGCAAAGAAAGCACCTTCGGAAAAGACAGTTAGGGAAGCTGTGATCCGAATCGATAAGTCAGTAAAAAATAAATTGATGCATAAAAATAAGGCAGCACGAGTTAAATCAAAACTTTCAAAATTAATTAAGAAAACTGGCACAAAAATAACCCCCGCAAAAAGCAAAGTGACCCCAAAAAATAAGGCCAAATCCGCTTAGTTTAATTTTGACAAAAGCCTCAAAAATCCCTAGACTAAAATTGTAATGCCTAAAAAACATTCTGCCTCAATTAATCTTGTCAAAGGCGACAAAGATGATTTATTAAATAAATTTATCGATTGGGCTCTGACAATCGGAAGACTTCTTGTAATTATTACAGAAATTATTGCGCTTTCCTCTTTTATTTACCGCTTTACACTCGACAGACAAATAATAGATTTGCACTCAAGAAATAAACAATTGGAAACTCAAGTAAATTTTTTTAGTAGTAAAGAAGAAATTTACAGAAATCTTCAGGGAAGACTTGCTGTATCATCTGAGTTCTCATCAGCCGGACAGACCAAAGTCAACATATTTAAAGATGTTTTGGCTTTTGCAACTTCGGGAATGACATATGAAAACGTAACTATTACTGAAAACTCCGTAAATATAGATGCAACTTTTCAATCAGCCTCAAGTCTCAAGTCTTTCATAAACGCCTTAAGACAATATCCCGCCCTTTCAAATGTAAGCATAGGCAAAATCGAAAATAGACTATCAAACGCACAAATTGTCGTAGCAATTTCTGCAGATCTTGCAAAAAAATGAAAATTTCAAAAAGTATTTTAAAAATTAAAGACAGTAAGTATTTTGCTCTAATTCCTGATTTTAAAAGAGAAAAAACCCAAAAAATTTCAAGCATTGTTTTTTCATTCTTTGCTCTTTCTCTTTTGGGTATATTTGCAATTAATCCTACTCTATCGACAATTGCCAAATTAAGAAAAGACCTATCCGACAGCAAATTTGTAAGCCAGGAGCTTCAAAAGAAAATCTCAAATCTTCAATCTCTTCAACAGGAATATAATTTAATCGAAAACGATATACCGCTTGTTTTGGAAGCAATTCCTCAAAATCCTCAACTTCCTACTCTTACCGGTCAGCTTCAAGCATTGGCTGCGATAAACAATATTACAGTTTCAAATATCCAATCTTTTGAGGTAGAAGCAATAAACAATTCTCCTGAGAAAAAGGACTTTTCATCATTTTCTTTCTCTGTATCAGGAGAAGGTAGCTATGAGAATATTGTGAGTTTTGTTTCATCTCTTGTGAATATAAGAAGAATAATAGGACTGGAAACTTTTTCAATAGACAGAAAATCTAATACACAAAATCTAGTATTTAACGTCAAAGGGAAAGCATACTTTAAGAATTAATATGAAGCAAAGGGAAATTTTACTTTTATCAATTTCTGTCTTTTTAATTATTATTATGTGGATTGCCTTCAGTATTTATCACAATCTCGTAATTTCAAAAATTCCCCAGACGACTGCGGAAAAAATAATCCCTATTTCTCCTAAATTTGATACCGCAGCTATAGATCGCATAAAAAACAGGCAGGATGTGAAACCTATTTTTGAAATTCCGGTCGCTACTCAGAGTACTGCAGTAAACCAAAACGAAATCATCATTGAAACACCTGCAAAAATAGAGACGGTCAGCTCGGGTACAGAAGGAGCGTTATTGCAATGAAAAAAGCAATATGGCATAAAAGAATACCCACTTTATTTGGTCTACTATTAATAATAGTTGGAATTGGAATTACGACTTATATGGTCGGAACAGGATCGTCTCTTACTACTTCCGCAGGTCCGTCTGAAGTTCCTCAAAACTTGAGGATTACAAATTTAACAAATGATTCTTTTTCCGTATCCTATACCACAGAGGCAGAGGTGATCGGATCTGTAAATTATGGAAAAGATACAACTCTTGGACAAACTTCACTTGATGATAGAGATGTGAACGGAAAGATCGACCCTCACTTTGTTCATTATATAACTATCAAGAATCTTGAACCTTCTACGACTTACTATTTTTCAATTACTTCCGGATCAAAAGAATATTTACAGAATGAAAATCCTTACGAAATAACAACAAGTCCTGATATCGGAAGACCGATTACTGAGGAGAACTTAATAAAGGGGCATGTTATATTTCCTCAAGATTCAGCAAAGGAAGCAATTGTATACATTTCTGCCCCGGAAGCAAATACAATTTCTTCAACTGTGGATAGCAATGGAAATTATTCTATACTTTTAGATATCTTGCGAGATAAAAATCTCACGTCTTATTTTGGATTTAACGAAAAAAGTAATTTCAATATGCTTGTGCAGGGACAAGGAATTTCTTCTGAAATAGATTTTACAATTCCGCTTAATAAAGAACTTGCTCCTGTAATATTATCTGAAAATTTTGATTTCACTCAGACAAGTTTAACCGAGCAGGTATTCACGACTGAGGAAAATTTCTCATCTTTAACATCAGGCAGTCAATCATCAACCGGAGAACCCAAAATCTTAACACCCAATAATGATCAAAAATTTATTGACAACCAACCCAGATTTACCGGGACGGCGATTCCAAATTCCACAGTAAGCATAGAAATTCATTCTAACGAAGCCATAAAAGCTCAGGTTACTACGGACTCACGCGGAAATTGGTCATACAGACCTCCTTCAGGCTTGTCTCCTGGAAATCATACTATTACAATTTTTGCAAGAGATTCATCAGGAATCTTAAGAACCATAACTCAGACTTTCAGTATTTTTGAATCAGGTACTCAAGTTGCCGAATCAGCAACACCTTCTGCATCTCCCATACCGACTTCGCCTCCCGTAATTACCATAGCTCCTACACCAATTCCTACCATAGGAATTTCACCTACTTTGGCACCAACCCTAACACCGACTCCGACGATAATTCCTGTTTCTACGCCCATCCCCACCATTGGGCCTCCCATTGATTCGCCCGGGATTTCTCTCACATTATTCGGTATAATGGGAATCGGTATTACGGGACTTGGAGCATTAATTCTTCTTTATAACCGCAATGCCCCGATATGAAAATTGCTATTATTGGCGCCGGCTTTACAGGTCTTTCTTGTGCTTTTGAATTGGGGAAGAACGGGCACGAGGTCCATGTTTTTGAAAAAGACGGTGAGCCCGGTGGTCTTGCCATAGGATTTGAAGAAAAAAAATGGGATTGGACTTTGGAAAAACACTATCATCACTGGTTTGCGAATGATAATTCAGTTATAGATCTCGCAAAAGAAATAAATCACAGAGTAATAATCAAAAGACCAAAAACTTCAGTTTTTATAAAAAGCAAAATTTACCAACTTGATTCTCCTATTCATGTCTTAAGCTTCCCGCTCCTGAGTTTTATAAACAAACTTAGAATGTCTGCTGTTTTGGCATTTTTGAAATTTAATCCTGTCTGGAAACCGCTTGAAAAATTTAAAGTTCACAATTTTCTAATAAACTCCATGGGGAGGAAATCATACGAAATGATATGGGAGCCTCAGATGTTTAATAAGTTTGGATCTTTTTATAAAACTATTTCTCTTGCCTGGTTTTGGGCTAGGATAAGGAAAAGAACTTCAAATTTAGTTTATCCTGAAGGTGGGTTTCTCGATTTCGCCCAACATTTGGTAAGAGAATCAAAAAAGAAAAATGTTAAATTTTTTTTCAACACTGAAGTTACAGAAATAAAAAATAATAATAATCAAGTATTAATTAACTATACGCTAAACGCTAAAGCCTATACTCTGCCATTTGACAAAGTCGTAGTAACCTTACCATCATTTTACTTTACAAAATTGGTTAAAAACCTTCCGAATGATTATCTAAAAAAATTACTATCCCTGAACGGACTTGGAGCAATAAATCTAGTACTTAGGCTTAAGAAAAAATTCTTACCGGATAATACTTACTGGTTAAGTATTTGCGAGAAAAACGCACCCATAATGGCTGTTGTTGAGCATACAAATTTTATGGATAGAAAGCATTACAACAATGAACATTTAGCTTACCTTGGTAATTATTTGCCAAAGAACCACGAATACATGAAGCTTGATGCAAAAGAGCTCCTTAAAATCTATGACCCTTTTCTTAAAAAGATTAATCCCAATTATCAATCCTCGATTATCAATACTCAAGTTTTTAAGGCTCCTTTTGCTCAACCAATCATTCCTATAAATTATTCAAAACAAATTCCTGATATAAAAACTCCTATGCCAAACGTCTTTCTTGCAAATATTCAACAGGTTTATCCCTGGGACAGAGGGACAAATTATGCAGTCGAACTAGGCCAAAAAGCTGCAAAACTAATTGTTGATATTAAGTATGATAAAAAAACTTAAAAAAATTGATTTCGAGGAGTTTTACCAAACTAATGAGTTTGTTGCCAAAACTTCTCCCATGAGAACCCACTATCATTCTGCAAATCCGGCAGAAAAATGGCTTTGGAAACAAAAGAAAATAGAAATAAAAAAAATTATTAAATCTATTTCTGTAAAAAATATTGCAGATCTAGGATGCGGAGATTGTGGGATGCTTGAACTAATACCTGAAAACATAGACTACCAAGGAATAGATATTTCTCCTACGCAAATTGAATATGCAAGAAAGGTTATAAAAAAAGATGGAAGAAAAAATGCAAGTGTCTCAATAGATGATATTTTAGATCTTAAAATAAAAGACAATTCGTTCGAAAGTGCGCTGCTTTGTGATGTGATAGAGCACGTTCTTGATCCGCAAAAATTATTTAATGAAGTAAAAAGAATAGTTAAGCAAGACGGATACATTATCTTAAGTATTCCAAATGAATTTATGTGGGAAGCCATAAGAGCAATGCTTTTGAGATTTCCCCTACGATCTCCAGATCATATTAATTCTGTTCAACCAAAAGACATTGAGAATAATTTTAAGAAAATAGAAAAACAAATTTTCATACCCCTGCGTTTCTCTTCTCAATTCTCTTTAATTCAGATATTTGTTATAAGAAATGTTAAGTAAATTTAAGTTTCCAAAAATCAATAGCCTCGAATTATTATTAGCACCTCTATTTATAATTTTTTCTGTATGGCTCATGTTTTCCTCTTTTTCTTATTCCGACGGCTCAATGCAAATTGGATCAAAAGCATGGAGCGATTTTGCAAGTACCATTCCTGTAATCAGATCTTTTTCATTTGGATCAAATTTCCCTCCTGAGTATCCTCTTTTCCCTGGTGAACCTATTCATTATCATTTTCTATTTTTTGCTTTCGTTGGCCTGCTAGAAAAAGCTGGTCTTAGGATTGATTATGCATTAAACATTCCAAGCACAATTGGTTTTACTGGTTTACTTTATATAATATATTTTTTTGCAAAGGAATTGTTCAAGAGTAAAATTGTGGGAATTCTTTCTGTAGTTTTTTTTCTATTTAATGGATCTTTTTCTTTTATTGAATTTTTAAAAACTCGTCCTTATTCGATCAACACATTAAATGATATTGTTTTGAACAAAACTTTTCCATCTTTCGGACCATATGACGGAAAAATAGTATCAGCCTTTTGGAATCTTAATATCTATACCAACCAGAGACATCTGGCTATAGCATTTTGTATTTCTCTTCTAATAATTTTGCTGCTAATAAACCAAATTAATAAAAAGAAAATTAATTATTATCTTTCATCAATTATTGGAACCTTTTTGGGATTATTTTTCTTTTTTCATTTAGCAGTTTTTATGATGACAGGAATAGTAATTACAGGGCTTGGTGTTTTATTCAAAAATATTAGAATACAAGCAATAATTATTTTGATAGTTGCCGCAATAATTTCCCTCCCTCAATATTTATATATGCAATCAGGAGGACCAGGAGCTTTTAAACCATCGCTTTCAATCGGGTATCTTGCTCAGAATAATTTAAGTATTAAATCATTTATTGAATATTGGTTTCTCAATTTGGGTCTTCATTCGATACTCATACCAATAGGTTTCTTCTTAGCGACTAAAAATATCAAGAAAATTTTTATTGCTTTTTTTCTCATATTTATTATTGGTAATACTATACAATTCTCACCTGAAATAGCGGGAAATCATAAGTTTTTCAATTACTTTATGATTTTTGGCGTCATGCTTTCCTCTTTTGTGCTCATAAAGTTGTGGCAAAATAAAATATTTCCTAGACCTTTAGTGATCGTATTAATTTTTTTTCTGACAATCTCAGGAATTATTGATTTTTTCCCAATTTACAACGATAACAGAATTTCTCTTGTTGATTATCCTGTAAGCAAAGACATACGCTGGATTATGGACAATACGCCAGCAAATTCTGTTTTCTTGAATTCTCAATACCTTTATGACCCCGTATCTTTGGCTGGACGAAAAATATTTTTGGGCTGGCCATATTTCCCCTGGTCCGCAGGATATGATACTCAGACCCGAGATGACTTAAGAAAAAAGCTACTAAATTCCGATAATTTAAATTCATTTTGTGAAGAAATTAGAAAACACAATATTAATTATGTCGAGCTGAACAAAAGAGAAAGTTATGATTTTCCTATAAATTATAATTTTATCGAAACTTCTTTTAAAAAAGTTTACGAAAATCCGCAAAATCAATACTATATTTATAGTACTGTAGAGCAATGTTTATAAAAATATCATCTATCAGTTTCACGGAATTTATCAGATATGTATTGAGAAGTAAACTTCTTATTTTAGGAATTATAATTTACACGACATTTAATATATCTGCCCTCGGACCTCATTGGTATGATTTTTTCTTTTTTGGAAGTTCAATTCATCACTGTTGTATTGGGCTTGATTTTTACCAGATACCAAATGCTGCCTATGCTTTATTTCATGGAGGAGATTTAACCGGAAGATTACCCGATGGAGTCATTCAATATTCCCAGAATTACATGACGAACTCAAATGCATACCATCCTATTCTTACAATTGTCATCGGCGTTTTTTTTATTTTGTTCAGTCCAGATATTTCAATTAATCTTTGGCTTGTTATAAAAATATTTATTACATTAGCAGCTGTGTATTATATTTTCAGAGAATTCAAAGATAATAAATATTTAAATTTAGCTTTGTTTTTATTTTTAATAAATTTCTCACAATATAACGATATAAAAATATCGCAATATCAATTTATATTTAACATCTTCTTGCTTTTTTTTCTTATTAATCTTGCTAAAAATAAAAATAAATTAAATGGTGGTATTTTATTCTTCTTTACATTAATATCAAAACCAATTAGTTTACTTTGGATTCCTATATTATTTATAAAAAGAAGGTATTCTGTTCTCTGTACCGGACTTGTCTTGTTTACTACTTCGACTCTCACTTTTAATATTTTAGGCCTTGGTCGATACTTTACCGATAATATTTTCTATCATATGCTTACCCCAATGCAGACCAAAAACATAGACTTTATGTCATTTGAAGCAATACTCAGAAACAGTTTTGGCTTTTCCATGGAAGCCATAAAAATATTAAAGATAATAGTATTGACGACAATTTATTTAATTTCTATTCCAAGAAGGATAAGCATGATTAAGATAATCTTCCTTCTTACTCTATACTTTCTATTCTTCTACGATCTCTTATTTCAGTATCATTTTAGCGTCTTGGGACCGCTACTTTCTGTTTGTTTATTGACATTACCAGAATTTCAAACCAAGCTTTCAAGAATATTAATTGTAATAACTAATATGCCTAATGCATTTTTTATTTTTAGATTATTTAAAATCGGAATAATTAGCAATCCTACTTTGGGAACTGATCCAACATTTCAAACCCAACAAATTATCTCAATACTTCAATTTGTTCCGATTATTATTCTAGTAGCTGTAGTTTTAATTCCTGACATGAAGTATTATTTACAAATACTCAGAAAATATGTTTCAAGCTGACTTTTATTTAATTCTTAAGTGGTGGTTTTTATTTTTTGGAATTGGCTTGGTTTTTTTGCCATTTACAATTTCTCTTTTTAAAAATTTTATCGATAAAGGCTACATATTTTCGAAAGTTTTTGCAACAATAATAATCTCTTATATTGTTTTTATCTTGGGCATTCTTCACATTGCTCTATTCTCAAATCCTACAATATTCTCAGTCATTTTCATTTCAATTGTTTTTAATTTATTCTTTTTCAAAAAGGGCTTTCTATTAAATCTCAAGCAGAATTGGATAATTTTCTTACTAGAAGAGGTTATTTTCTTCATAGGGATATTATTTTTGTCCTATGTAAGATCTCATGCGCCTGACATCCACGGCCTTGAAAAGTTTATGGATTTTGGATTTGTAAATTCTATTCTTCGCGCTGATTATTTCCCACCAAAAGATATGTGGTTCACTCCATTTTCGATTAACTATTATTACTTCGGACACCTTATGACTGCGGTTTTGACAAAAATATCTATGATTTCATCAAGTATTACATATAACCTAATGCTTTCATCTTTATTTGCTTTTACTTTTACTTGTTCCTTTTCTATCGGTGCAAATTTAATTTACTTTTTACTAAACTCCAAATCTAAAATCACGGATATTAAGAATAATAAATCAGTAGATCAAATTAGCAAGCATTTTGGATTTTGGAATTATGAATTAAAAATCCTAGCAGGAGGTTTTCTTACTGGTTTTTTGGTTTCTTTATCAGGAAACTTTCAGGTAATTTACTCCTTTTTCAAAAACTTCTCTTCGGAAAATCCTCTTCCATTTTGGAATCTTATTTTTTCTCTAACTACTTTTCCAAATAACTACTGGTATCCGAATGCAACGCGTTTTATTCACAATACAATCCATGAATTTCCTTTGTATTCATTTGTGGTCTCTGATCTTCACGGACATGTTCTCGATATTCCAGTCATACTTTTGATAATAGCAATACTCCTGTCAATAATCTCTAAATCCGAAAATCTAAATTCTAAACAAATCCGAAAATCTAATAATCAAAGTTATAAACGTTTTGATATTTTGAATTTTGAAAATTGGAGTTTGTTTAGAAATTCAAAATTAGAAATTAGAATTTTACTGCTAGGATTCCTTTTGGCAGTAGCATATATGACAAACGCTTGGGATGGACTTATTTATTTTCTTCTGACAATATTTGTTTTTTTCAGCTATTTATTCAAAACGGATTCTAATTTAGATTGGAAAAATTCCCTATATGTTATTTTGAAAAATATATTCATTATTGGAATCGCATTTTTTATCTTTACTCTTCCCTTTAATTTATATTTCAAACCATTCGCATCCGGCATAGGAATAATTTGTTCACCTGAATTTCTGATTAACAAACAGAAGCTGGGTCCTTTTCTATTTGAAGCAGATCATTGCCTAAAATCTCCATGGTGGCAAATACTAATACTTCATGGTTTTTTCTATTTCTGGGTAATTTCATTCCTTACATTTTTACTTAGTAAAACCAGAATACGAAATTCACTTATTACAATAAAAAAAATACTTCCAGTCGATAAGTACGTATTGCTCCTAATACTTGTTTCAACAATTTTAGTAATAATTCCGGAATTTTTTTACATTAAAGACATTTATCCGGCTCACTATCGGGCAAATACAATGTTCAAACTTACCTATCAGGAATTTATCATGCTCTCAATTTCTTCGGGATATATTATTATTCGTTTGCTCAATAAGTTAAGACTTAAAAATTGGAAACTAATAATATTGGCATTTTTCGGTCTAATTAGCTTAACATTAGTTTTTACTTATCCATTCTTTTCAATTGGTTCTTATTACAACAATCTTAATATAAGTTATGGCCTAAGCGGTACAAAATATCTAGAAAAACTTCATCCCGGTGATTATAAAGCAATCAATTGGATAAATGAAAACATAAAAGGCCAACCAGTAATCCTTGAAGCCCAAAGTGATTCATACACTGATTATGCAAGGATATCTTCTAATACCGGGCTTCCTACAGTACTTGGGTGGACAGTGCATGAATGGCTTTGGAGAGGATCATACGATATACCTTCTCCGCGGATAAATGAAATTGAAATTCTATATAACACTCAAGAAACCGCAGTCGCAAAAAAAACAATTGATAAATATAACATCTCCTATATTTATATCGGTGGTCTCGAAAATCAAAAATATCCAAATCTTTCAGAAGACAAATTTAAGATTTTGGGAAAAATTATTTATTCAAATAATAATGTCAGGATCTACAAAACTAATTAGAAGGCACAGGGGAAATCGAGCATTCATCATTGCTTAACTCGCAAGCAACATATTTCTGAATTTCCGAAAAATTACCATTTCCGGCTCTGGGAATCAATACCCATTGCAGATTATAATCTACAAAAGATGATGGATTGACCAATAATCCCTGTCTATTTGTTTCATCATCACCCGTATCTATAACTATACTTTTTAAGCTTGCATCTTTCATCTTCCGACTTAGTCTTATGAAATCATCAAATTCTCCTTTTTTTATATCTGTATCAATACTATCTTTTAAGATATCGTATAAACTTATTATCTTTGCGGGATTAATAATAGTCTGAAAAGAAAATAATTTATCTTTAAATGCCTGAATAATCTTCTCCTGCCTCTTGCTTCTTGCAAAATCAGACCCTTCTTCTCCTTCCGCATGTCGGGATCTTACAAATGTTAAAGCTGTCTTTCCGTCCATTTGCTGTTCCCCTTTATCAAAATGCACATGTCTATATCGACAGGGAAATGCTTCGAGCTGAGAAGAAACAGTCGCAAGGCCCTCCAACTCCTCTTCAGGATGATCACAAGGGTCTTCTTCTTTTCCTTCAATTGGATATTCGTAATCATCAAGGACTCTTTCTACGCTTACATCAATTCCTCCAATCAGATCCACTGCTTTTACGAATCCATCAAAATCTATTCTTACAGCATAATCAACTTTCTGATTTAAAACTTTTCCCGCTATTGCTTTTGCAAGAATGAGTCCTCCTCCCGCTTTCTTATTTTCTCCGTAGGCATATGCAGTATTAATCTTCTTATTTGTATTTTCAAGATCAGGGACCCATAGGTCTCTTGGGATTGACGTCAGCGTAACTTGATTCAGCTTGGTATCAAGAGTAGCAAGCATTATGGTATCGGTCAGATTGGGTCCATCATGATTCCTGCCTCCAATTCCCAGAAGCAAGATATTTACGCGATTGTCATTCTTTTTAAGACTTATTTCCTTCTTGAATATTAGCTCGAATAGAAATGGAGAAATTTCGACAAACTTAATAACTGCCTGAAGCACAAAGAAAAAAACAAGAAATCCCAAAACAACAAATACAATTTTCTTAAGCTTTTTTTTATTACGCATTCTTTACAATTTGGAAAAAATCAGAGGGATTTAGACTTGCGCCACCGACTAAGAATCCATCTATATTTGGCATGTCTGAAAATGATTTCACATTTTCAGACTTCACACTTCCTCCGTATAGCACGAACTGAGTATTATACTTGCTTTTTACCATCTCTGCAATTTTATCAGCATTTTCCGGAGTGTCTGGATGCCCTGTCCCAATTGCAGAAGGAGGCTCATATGCAATGACCGAGATATTCTCAGGAATTGTTGTATTTTCATTCTGGATACAAAATACTGGAATTACTGCAAATTTTCTTGCTTGATCTGCTTTTTTAAAAATAGTTTCATCCGACTCATTAAAATTTTGTCTTCTCTCTGAATGTCCGATTATTGCGTAGTCTGCAAGTTCCTTTATCTGCCCGCCATAAATTTCTCCTGTATATGCACCTTGATCAAAAGGAGAAATGTCCTGCGCTCCGAGCTTTATTGGAAGATTGAGACTTCGGTTCAAATCACTTAGAAATCCTAACAAGGTAAAAGATGGGCAAATAATTATTTCTTTATTTGATAAATCTATCGACTCGGATTTTAAATGGTCGGAGAATTTATTCAACCAATCTTTTGCTTCATCCAAAGTTTTATTCGATTTCCAATTGGCGATAATAAAAAGTTTCTTCACAATATATATGCTAAAATCAATAAGCCCGTGCCTCGCGCAGCGATACGAAGCGAGCGGATTTCATTTATTATAGAGTATGCTCAAAGACTTTCTCAAGGACTTAAATCCAGAACAACAGCAAGCAGTTTTATACACAGACGGACCCTCAATCATCCTGGCAGGTGCCGGATCAGGCAAAACCAGAGTTCTTACCTACAAAGTAGTCTATCTTATTCAGGAAAAAGGCGTTGATCCCTCCAATATCCTCATGGTTACTTTCACAAATAAGGCTGCCAATGAAATGAAAGAGAGGATACAAAAGTTTATCCCGGGAACTTCTGCCATCGCCACTACTTTTCATTCTTTGTGCAACAGGATTTTGCGAAGAGATGGAGTACATATCGGCGTTTTTCCAAACTTTGCGATTTATGATGACCACGACCAAATAGACACTGTCAAAGAAGCAATGAAAATGCTGAATATTTCAAACAGAGATTTCAAGCCATCATCTGTTATGGCAAACATTTCTCAGGCAAAAAATGAATTAATAACTGAAGCCGAATATCCTTCTTTTGCAAGAGGGCATTTTCAGGAAACTGTCGCCAAGATCTATACGGTCTATCAAAAACTTCTTAAGGAGAATAATGCGCTGGATTTTGATGACCTGATCCTGAAAACTATTTATCTTTTTGATACCAATCCTCAAATTCTTTCCAAGTATCAAAAACAATTTGAGTATGTTCTTGTAGATGAATACCAGGATACCAATAAAGCACAGTATCTTCTTACCAAACTTTTTTCTGGGGGCAAAGATATTGCGAATATCTGCGTTGTCGGAGATTTTTCTCAAAGTATTTACTCATGGCGAGGCGCGGATTTCCTGAATTTATCAAAGTTTAAGGATGATTTCGAAAACGTCTCGACCTTTGCCCTATCACAAAATTACCGTTCGACTCAAAAAATTCTTGATGCAGCAGGTGCAATAATTTCCAAAAATACTTCTCATCCTGTGCTGAATCTCTGGACAGAAAATCCCAAGGGAGAAGATATTTCTCTGTACGAGGCATCCAATGAGCATAACGAAGGAGAGTTTATAGTAAATCAGATTGCTGAATTTAAGTATAAAAATCCTAATTTGAAATTTTCTGACTTCGCTGTTTTATATCGCACCAATGCCCAATCCCGCTCCATTGAAGAAGTATTCCTCCACAAAAGTCTTCCTTATGTTCTGATAGGCGGAACTAGATTCTACGATAGGAAGGAAATAAAAGACGTGCTCGCATACCTCAAGGCAATTGCCAATCCAAAAGACAAAGTGTCTCTCAAGAGAATTGAGAAGCTCGGAAAAGGAAGATTTAAAAAATTCGAAGCTTTTCAAAGTACTTTTGATGAAAACCAAATCTCCGAAATTTCCACTCTTGAGATTATGGATAGTATCCTTACAGTCGCTGACTATCTTTCGCTATATGACGAGAAAGACGAGGAAGACAGAAGCAGGCTTGAGAATATAAAGGAGCTAAGATCAGTAGCTGTCGAGTTCCCCAATCTTCATCAATTTCTGGAAAACGTGGCGCTCGTTGAAGATCACAATCCAAAAAAAAGATCTCAGGAAAAAGAAGATGACAGTAATGGCGGGCAAGTAAATCTTATGACTCTCCACGCTGCCAAGGGGCTTGAGTTTCCGGTTGTTTTTATGGTGGGCATGGAAGAAGGCCTTTTCCCTCACTCAAGAAGCGCAATGGATAAATCAGAACTTGAGGAAGAGCGAAGGCTTTGCTATGTCGGGATGACGCGGGCAATGGATAAGCTTTTTTTGACATATTCGCGCAAAAGACTTTTTTTCGGACAACGGACTTCAAATATGATATCAAGATTTATTCTAGAACTTCCTGAGCAAACTCTTGAAAATAATGCATATATTTTTGACAGAAAATCTGAAGAATACTTATGAGCGCAAGAGACTTCAATAAAAAAGTAGACCATCCGCTTCAGGCATGTGAATGGGGACAGTTCCGGGAAAAAACCGGAATCAAAGTGATAAGAGACGACGATTTCCAACTTACGATTCATAAAATTCCCAAGCTTCCCTTTAGTATCGGGTATCTTCCCAAAGGGAACTTACCAGATAAGAAATTGGTGGAAAAACTACGAGAGATCGGAAAAGAAAATAACTGTATCTTCATCCAGCTCGAACCAAATGTACCAGCGTCAATGGTAAATGATAAATGGTCAATGGTAAATAATAATCTTGTTCCTGCTGCTCATCCTCTCTTCACCAAATACACTTTTCAGCTTGATCTTACAAAGTCCGAAGAAGAACTTCTCAAAAATATGCATCCGAAAACCAGATACAACATAAAAGTTGCGGAAAAACACGGAGTAAAAATAATCGAAGATAATTCTGACAAGGCTTTTACGGAATATTTAAAACTTACAGAAGAGACTACCAAAAGACAAAAATTCTTTGCTCATACAAAAAGCTACCATGAACTAATGTGGCAGACATTAAAAGCTAATAGCGCACAGACTACAGACTACAGCAAACTAACAGCTCATTTGTTATTGGCTCAATATAAGCCGAAGTCCGTAGTCGGTAGTCCGAAGACTCTCGCTGCTTGGATCTTATTCACCTTCAAAGATACTCTTTATTATCCTTATGGTGCTTCGAGTGATAAGCATCGAGAAACTATGGCTAGTAATCTTATTATGTGGGAGGCAATAAAATTTGGAAAAAAACTTGGACTTAAGAAATTTGATATGTGGGGAGCGCTAGGGTCGGACCCTGATCCAAAAGATCCATGGTACGGCTTTCATAAATTCAAGCAGGGTTACGGCGCAAAACTTGTAGAATTTATCGGCAGTTACGATCTGGTAATCAATCCAGTTCTATATAAGCTATATAAGGTAGCCGACAAAATCAGATGGGCTATATTGAAGGCTCGATAAATGGTTCAATTTCAGTAAGTGAATCTTGATCTGAAAGAAACTCGTCATACCACCCATCCTGCTTATCTTCTGGTTGGCTTCTAAAAGCTTTTAAAAAGGCTGAAGCATAAGATTGTCGTAATTCTTCAGGATTTAATTTCCCATCACCTTTATCTGAAAGGTCAATATAAACACCTTTATCTCGATATCTTTGCCAATAACCATAATTCATCGTAGCTATAGTTAGTTCATGTCCATATTTTTTTTCAAATGCGTCATGTCTTTCTTTTGCAGTATTTAAATCTTTGAGAAAACTAGAAGCATCTTCACTTATAGGCTCGGGTTGGGGACCACCTGTATTTAGACGGCCATGCTTCACTTCTTCTTGTGGATTTCCCATATAAACAGTCTTATTGTAAGCACTAAATTATATTTTGTAAAGAAAGAGGTTATTTTTTATATTTGATTTTTGATATTTAATTTTTAATTGATATCGAAAACTCACAATTCTTGTTCCTTTTTTGAGTTCTTTCTTAAATTTTGGCAAAAGTGCATTGAGTGCTTTTGGTACAAGATAAACTACGATAACTGTTGCTTTTGATAAATCAGTTTTAAAAAAATCTTCCTGTGCTACTTCAACTCTATCAAACAGAATATTAAACCAAATTCGTGTTTTGGCTATCCAATATCTTAACGGATCGATTTCAATTCCCACCGCTTTTGCGCCATATTCCTTGGCAGCAGTAATAATTAGCGTCCCGTCTCCGCATCCCAAATCATAAACAAGGTCGGACCTTGTAATCTCCGCAAGTTCACAAATTGCTCGTGCTGTTTTTTTATTGGTCCTCCACCACGGTGCCCATGGACTATTTGGAGGCCAAACCATGGACAAGATTAACAGAAGAAATATTATTACCAGAAGAATTCCTGCACTAAAAATAAAATCCATACTGTTGTTTGCAAATTAACCTAATTGATCTAATTGCTCTAATTTCTAATTTGGGGGATTGGGATTTATTTAGGTCAATTAGTAATTAGAATAATTAGGAATTCAAATCTTATATACCACTTTCCCAATTATATTTTTTCTATCAATCCATCCAAATTTTCTGCTATCAATACTTTCTTTTTTATTGTCCCCTTCCAAAAAATACTTACTTGCTCCGCGAAGCCTTGGCGAAGTGGAGTCTTCCTTCATATCCGTAACCCGCTTTACGAAATAATCACCAGATTTTTCAAAAACTATCACATCTTTTTCTTTAATGTTTTTTGTTCGGAAAATTATTACTAAATCGCCCGGATTTAAAAACGGGCTCATGCTGTTTTCTTCTATACGAAACTTTAAAAGAGGGAATAGATTGAAGATATTAAAGCTCACTATTTTAATGTTTTTTTGATGCTTCAGCTTTCTTAAACATACTAGCTATTTCATCTACTGCATTTACTAATTCTTCTGCAGAATTAAGATCTACACTTTGCTTATTTTTGGAACAGAGCTTTGTTGCTTTCCAAAATTTATCATGAAGATCCGGAAACATTTCCAAATGTTCCGGCTTAAAATAATCAGTCCAGAGTATAAGAAGTTCTTCTTTGCATTTTCTGGCATGTTCTTCTTTGGTCCACACCATTCTAATTAATGCATTCCGATCCTGAACTGTTGGGTTTTCATTTGGAAAATCATTTTGAATTTTCTGAACCATTTTGAGGACTGTCGCCGCGGCAATTTGCGCAGGTTTGGGATCATAAATTCCGCACGGCACATCACAATGCGCATACGCAACATTATTCGTCGGCAAAAATTTTGCAATCAATCGATAAAAAATCTTTCTCATCGTCAATATTAAGATCTAAGCTATAGTTTATCTAAATCCATATCTTCTATTTTTTGATAAACGTCAGTTATTTTTATGTCTCCTTCTATGCCCCCCCCCAATGCGTCCGCTACCGCTCTGGAAACAACCAAATGATTAACTGTCAAAGGTTTAATTGATGCCCATCTTAGTCTAGCTTCGGTTTTCTCTGGTTTTTCTTTACCAGTAGTTTCGATTAGGGCGTAATAAGGACGCATTATAAGATCTGTACTATCAATGTCAAACAATACGCCTAAAGCATCTGATTGATCAGGGTTAACAACAATCACGGGCTCCGTGCCTTTTGCAACTTGCACAGGCCCTCGAAGGCTCAATCTCTCATGGTTAGCATTCGCTTCAATAACTTCTCTAATATCTCTCCTGCTCCATCCACCCGGCTTTACCATTAATCTCGGCATCAGATCTGCCTTATATCGAAGTACATCTGAAACGCTAGGTTCATTCCTCTTGGGCAAATCTAGGTGCTCATATGCATTACCTATTAGATCTTTACCTTGTTGCGGATCCTCACCCATCATACAAAATTATTATAATACAAATAAAACAGATTGTATATTTAC
>JBBUBI010000021.1:5563-18079 GCA_038058335.1 Patescibacteria group bacterium | reverse complement strand
TTCATTTGTCCCAGAGACAAATTGGCCTTCTGCTCTAGTATCTCAGGGAGAGAATCTTTTGATTTAACCAGCAATGCCTTGGGATATTGTGAGACAAGCTGCGACTCGATAAATGCCTGAAGAGTCGCAGGAATTGAAATATAGAAATGTATCAGCTGATCAACTACGCCAATCTCAAGAGTTATAGGAACTGCTACCGGTACGAGATTGAGAAGTCTTTTCCGCAGAGACACAAGACTTGCGAGGAATTGCACCATCGCCTCCGGTGTCTCCTCCCCGGTCCTCGATGTCTTAATTTCAAGTAATACCCGCTCATGAACTTTGTCCATACCTCAAGTATACGACAAAAATATATTATATGTCACTTACGACCTATAGATGAGTTCTTTCGCGGACTCTTCTCAGGCTTGACAAAGCCTATAATATTTGATATAATCGCGCGACTCTTTCTCACTATGCCCATTTTGCGGGCATATCGTGTTGAAATAGTACGCTTCTGGAAGAGACCAGTTTGGAAGAGCAATCTTCTAGCCTACTCTCTTCCAGGAGAGATCTTTAACAGGTATGCAGAATCCGAGCGATCTAGCCTTCAGGCTTGTACGAAAGTACTTGTTGCCTAAATGGTGAGATCAAACGGATATAACCCTAAGAATTTATTATTTATCAGTTTTATCATATAGTTGAGGAGGAAATCGTGACCGATTTAGTCGTTCAGCTACCCTTCGGAGCTATAGCTATTCTGATCCTTTTATCCATATTTCTTATGGCTGAGGGTCTTAAGGCTATAGCAGAACCAAAAGCAGATCTAGCACATCAGGCACAAGGCGTGGCTATTTTAATAGTCGGCTTTGCAATTCCTGTAGCTATGATCTTCTTAGATCAGTTCTAGCTTGTGTAAGCACTAGGCATCTCTCGAGAAAGAGTCGCCCCAGCGCACGCACTAGCGTATAAACCTAGCCTAAACCGTGCGTGAACACGTGAAAATTCATGTGAAGCACGCCCGTGAAGCCGAAAGGAAAAGCAGATGAAGTGGCAAGAATTGAGTCTATGGAAAAGGTATGCAATAGTGATTTTTTTCACTTTTGTCTCTGCCTACATAATTGCCCAAATAGGAAACGCTCTGTTTCCTAACGGCATCTAGCCTTCGCGCAAGCGGAGAGACTCTGAAAGGAGGTGGTGCTAAATCAATCCTGCAGGTTGTGTATGCTCGAATCAGCTTCGAAGGAGGCTTACAAACGGCACGCACAAGCAAAATCCAAACTAGACCGCATTTGCGGAAGGGAGGGGATCAATGGCATCTAGAATGCACGGACGGCCAAAAAAAAACGCCGAGACCAAGTCTCAGCGTCGTGAACAGAAGAAGGACGCCAAACGGCCAAAAAAGAAAGGCAGGATGCGCAAGTAGAGCCTTCTCCGACCTACAACCGAATAGCCAACCTAGTTCTAACCCACGAAAGGTGGTGAGATTGAAAAAATTTTTCAATCTAAGCTCGCTGATAAGTGCCTATTATGCACTCTTCACGGGCAAGTTTCTGGTAGCTCAAGTTGACTTCACCCCGCAAGAGGTGAACGACCAGCTCTCAGAAGCAAAATCAACTGAAGTCTAGCCGTAGAAAGGATACGCACCCATGATGATCCCGCAACCGAGCAACGCGCAAGCGAGACTGGTTGTTTCGAACGACTGGCCTACGCCACGACACGCCAACAGGCAGAACTGGTGGAAGATCAAAAGGCGCGGTGCAGCAAGGCGGACAACGACCAAGTTCAAGCACCAGCAGTCGTAGTCATGAAGCCTATCAAGAAGCCGACGAAACCCGCGAAGGCTACCGAAAATAAACGACCAAAACCGAAAAGTCGGCGGTGGATCAAGCGACACTCCAACGGCAATAAGAACAGCAAGAAGTAGAACAAGCAAGAAGGAGAAAGCGAAATGCGGTTTATCCTAGGACTCGTCATCGGGTTCGGGATCGGCTATGTTACAGCTGTAACCCTCAATCTGAAGGAGAAGCTAATTGGCAGAGCCGACCCGCAAGACCCGCTCGGGGCATCAGCAGAATAGAGGCGATGAGGCCCGACCAATGCGGCACATATCAACCAAGCAATTCATGAGAGGAGGTGATGCGTAGCATTAGTCAACAACCGAATATTGATTGTTTAAACCCTCGCAAGAGGATGTAGCACTCATCAACCCAAGTTCAGTTCATCACGTTTTACGTGAAGGAGAACCATGAACACTTTGTGGAATATCATTGCAGGAATTGCCGGCCTTATCGTCGGTTTGTTCCTACTCCTTGTCCTTGTATGGGCAGTCGATGGGGTTTTCAACTTCGATATATTCGGAGGTGACAACAACAACTCGGAACAGGAGCTCGAGGGCGACGTCAACAACGACGGCAAGCTCAGCACCGACGAGCTCATCCTGCTTCAGCTGGACAAGCTTAACGGCGGCGGCAACCCGACTCTCACCGGCGGCACGACCTACACAGGCCCGACCATGTTCATCCTGAACGGTCTGAAGTGTGCTAGCGGGACAACCAATTCGGAGAACTACCCTGGTCCCACGACCGCAGAGGTCAAGTCGGCAACGGCTACGGACTACCAGAGGGTAGGGACCGAATGCTCGGCATTCACATTCCGTGACCCGAGTGGCAAGACTCACGACACTATCTGTCCTGTAGGGTACGTTTGTACGTACACTCTGGCTGATGGTTCAGTCAAGGTCTACATCGGCGATGGATCGCTCTACCAGGCATCGGCAGCGACAGTCCGCTGGCACGCAGTCTACCCGGACGGGGATGCTGTCAAGGACAACCCGCCGTGTGGCCTAGTGTCCAAGGAGGACATATTCGGCCAGGGCGACGTACCATCGTTCCGCGCAACTGCGGGAAACTTCTCGTGCAACGGGAGTGGAGTCTCGACTCAGAGTCAGACAACCATCCCCGGCACGGTGAATGTCAACGGGCAAACCTACACAGGAACCGTCACGGTTCCTCAGCAGGTAGCCCCCCAGGCTCCCGCGCCACAGGGAACAACCTGTGACACGAGTGTCCTTGGAGGCAACTGGTCTCACGTAAGTGGGAACATGTACAGTGGGAGCGGAGCCATAACCGGCAACGCAGCGTGGGTCATCCACACTCCCACCTACCCCGGTAACCCCGGCCTTCCGGCTGGAGCCTCCGAACAGGTCGATATAGCGACAGGTTACTGTCCACCCTAGTTCGGCCTGAACAGAATATATAAACCCATATGGGGCTAGATTTCACATCCAGTGAGACTAGACGGGTAGTTCCGTTATCAACGTCCCAAGTGGGATATCAATCAGTTACGGAACGCTGATGCTTGTTATTAGGAGATAACAAGATGTACTAAGGATTTATTCCTGAGTACCGTTCCGTTTTGGGGCAATACTCTAGCATTGCTAGTGAGCCCCGGGGTTATAGTCCTTGCAAAATAACTGGCGCAAGTCAGATATCCGCAAGGACCCCAAGCACCAAAAGTGCACTTCTGTGGGAATACTATCCTTCTTGTTTTTAGCACAAGCGCTAATTTACCAAGATTGATCATGTAGATCCCTTCAGAGGAATCTGCATACCTAGCCCACCTAATTCACAAAGAAATTTGTGACTTGAGTAGGCTAAATAAAAAAATTATGAAAACAATATCATTTGTCATACCTGTTTACAACGAACAGAAAAGAATAACTAAAACATTTGAGGCTCTTAAACGAGTTAAGTTACCCCTTGGACTTAAGCTTTCTGAAGTCATATTTGTGAATGACGGTTCCACAGATCAGACAAAAGCCAAGATCAACAGATTTCGAATGAAAAATAAAAAGATCGCAAGTATAAAGCTTATAAGTTATGAGAAAAACATGGGCAAGGGCTTTGCTGTTAAACAAGGAATGCTCGCATCAGACGCTGATTATACGCTCTTTTTTGACGCTGATATGTCTACTCCGCTTTCTGAACTTAACAAATTCATGCCTCTTATGAATAACGGTGATGATGTAATCTTTGGTACCAGAAAGAACGGTCATTCGACAGTCATCAAGCATCAGCCTCTTTACAGAGAGCTTATGGGGAAAGTTTTCACTCAAATGACCAAAACTATTCTGGGACTTTCTGTGACTGATTTTACTTGCGGATTTAAAGCATTTTCAAGACAAGCAACACAAAAGATATTCTCCCGTTCAATTATAAATGGCTGGGGGTATGATGCAGAAATTGCATTTATTGCCAAGAAGAACGGGTTTGAGATTTTTGAAAAACCAATAATCTGGGCAAATGATGAAGGTACAAAAGTAAAACTATATAAAGCTGTGCCGCAAACACTTCTGGATCTGGGAAAAATTCACATAAATCACAGCATAAAAGGCGCATTTAAAAATGCTTCCTTATCTCCTGCTGCCTAATTATTTAAATATAAACTATGAAGAAAAATTTACTAGTCATCTCAAGCTATCCGCCCAAAGGCACAGTGCATAATGAAAAGGTTGTGGGGGTTGCTACTTATACCAAAAATACAATTCTTGGCATGGAGAAGGCGTCAAAGGATATTGATATTACTGTCCTTGCGGAAAAATTGGAAAATGAAAAGGATTATAAGGAGGGTAAAACTAAAGTAAAAAGAGTTTGGAAAAGAAAATCTGTCTTTGCGTATTTTTCAATTTTAAAGGAAATATTTTTCAGCCAAAAAAACAAAAAAACAATTCTTCTTGAATTTGAGCTTGCTATGTTTGGTGGAATGATATCTCTTATTTCTCTTCCTGTATTTATTCTTTTTCTCAGATTTCTTGGGAAAAAAGTTATCATATCTCTCCATCAGGTAATTACCGACATTGAAGAAGTATCAGGTCATATTAATATAGAAAAAAGCGGAATTAAAACTGAAATTTTTAATCTTTTAATAAGACTCTTTTATATATCAATACTTCAAACTGCATCAAAAGTAGTTGTGTTCGATAAAATCCTTAAGGTCAGACTTAAGACGCTTTTCAAAACTTCTGAGAAGAAGATAACAATAATTCCCCACGGAGTTGAAAAATTTGAAGAAAAAATTACCAGAAAAAAAGCAAGGAAAATTCTTGGAGTAAAAGAAAATGAATTTGTAATTTTGTATTTCGGATTTATAGCTTGGTACAAGGGGACTGATCTTCTTCTGGATATTTATAAACCTCAAAGAGGAAAAAAACTAATTATTGCAGGAGGTGCCAATCCAAATCATTTTGATAAAAATCATTACTTAAAATATCTAAAATCTGTCGGCAAAAAAGCAAAGAAGAAAAATATTGACATAACAGGATTTGTCCCAGAGGAAATGATAGCTTTGTATTTTCTTGCAAGTGACAAGGTGGTATTTCCATATCGTACGATCATATCAGCATCAGGCCCTCTGTCTATGGCTTTCTCATTTGGCAAACCGATACTTATTTCTGAAAAACTTGAGGATATTCTCAAGACTCAGGATTTTGTAGATGTGATGGAAGAAGAAGGAATAGACCAATCTGATCTTATTTATTCAGGTGCCGAGGAACTTGAAAATAAGCTTGACGAGAAAAAAAATCTAAAAAAATTAGGTTCGTTCTCAAGAAATCTTGCAAGAAAAAGAAGTTGGGATCATATCGGCAAACTATACTACAATATAATCTAAGACTATGTTTTCAAAAATATTTCGAGGCTTGAGAAATCACTGGCCTATTGTAGTAATTTTTCTTGCGGTATTATCTCTCTTCAAACAAAATTATATTCCTGGAACTTTTTTGACCGGCTGGGACAACCTGCATCCTGAGCTTGACTTTGGAGTAAATATACAAAGATCTATTTTTGCCGTATGGCAAGAATATCAAGGACTCGGACTCTTAGGAGGCATGGGACACGCATCAGATCTCTTAAGACAGGTTTTCCTCTGGATATTGTCGATATTTCTCCCTGATAATCTCTTGCGGTATATCTGGGTATTTTTGACTCTTTTCGTCGGAGGAATTGGCGCATACGCCCTATCGAAATTCCTTCTGGACAAATTGGGCAAAGAAGAAAAAAGCATAAAAATTTTTGCACTTCTCGGCGGATTATTTTATATATTTAATCTTGCGACAATCCAGACATTTCATGTGCCTTTTGAGGCATTTGTAGCACATTTTGCATTTCTCCCATGGCTTCTTCTCTCATCAATATCATATTTTATGGGAGCCGGAAGAAAGAGCTTATTGTTTCTCTCAATAATTTTACTTATCGCAACTCCTGCTGCATACATTCCTACTCTTTTTGTGACATACATAATTTCAATTCTTATTCTTGTCGCATCGATTCTAATATACAATTTCAATTCTCAACACATAAAAAGAGCGCTTAAATTATCTTTCATAATATTTTTGGTCAATGCTTTCTGGCTTCTTCCATTTATATTTTTTACGCTAACCTCCTCAGAAATAAATATAAATTCGAAGATAAATCAGATGGCAACTGAGACGATATTTCTTCAGAACAAAGAGTTCGGAGAAATTGCAGATGTCATGCTTCTTAAGGGCTTTTGGTTCAATAATGTCGATCCGAATTTTCAGGGACTGTTTACCTACATGATGAATCCGTGGCGAGATCATCTTGCAAAACCATTTATCCAGATAATTGGATACGCACTCTTTTCCATCGTATTTCTTGGATTTGTCAAAGCAATTTTAAGCAAGAAGCCAATTCTTACAGCCTTTTCTTTTCTTTTTCTTTTTGCCTTCACCATGCTTACGACAGCTACTCCTCCATTCTCTTGGTTTGACCAAATCTTTCGAATCATACCGCTTTTCAATCAGGCATTCAGATTTCCGTTTACCAAATTCTCAATTCTCACAGCACTCACCTACTCAATTTTCTTCTCAATCGGTCTTTATACCATAAAAGAATTTGTAAATAAGAAAATAAAATTTAGCATAATGCCCTATCTCATATCTCTTATTGCTTTTGTATCACTTATAATCTTTGTCTTTCCGGCCTTTCGGCTTGATCTTTTTTATCACAAGGAAAGGCTTGAAATTCCGCAGGAATATTTCCAAACATATGAATTCTTCAAGACTCAGGATCCGAATACTCGTATTGCCAACTTCCCTCAGCACACAATCTGGGGATGGAATTTCTACAGCTGGGGTTACGGAGGATCCGGCTTTCCATGGTATGGTATCAAACAACCAATTCTGGATCGTGCGTTTGATGTATGGTCGCCTTATAATGAGAATTATTACTGGGAAGCAGCAGACGCGTTGTACAGTAAGGATGCAAAACAGTTTGAAGATGTACTGAATAAATACCAGATAAACTGGCTTTTTCTTGACAAGAATATTATAAATCCTCAGACACCAAAAGCACTTTTTGTACCGGAACTCGAAAGTCTTATAAGTCAGACCAGCTCTATCAAGAAGAAAGAGCAGTTCGGAAATATAGTAATTTATGAAGTGGATCTCAAGGACGATCCGAAAAGTTTTGTTTTTGATACAGAGATCCTGGCCTCAGCAAATAAATACAACTGGACAAGTGATGACAGAGCATATGCAAGCTTTGGAAATTATATCTCTTCAACGGAAAGCTTGTCCTACTATTATCCTTTCAGAACTCTTTTCTCGGCAAAAAATGAAAACGACCGAGAATTCAAGGCCAAAGAAGAAGAAAAAACCATAGAATTTTCAAATGAACTTGCAGATCTTCCTGATAATATCGATCTTCTAATTCCTCCGTTTCTTGAGATAGAAGATACACTCCCTGCGGATATTTTGGCCGAGAAAAACTCCGACGGTTCATTTAATATCTATGCTGATATCAAAGCACCGGAAATTTCTATAGTAAGAGAATCAGATAAAAAAGAAGAAAAGATTTGGGAAAAAAGTCATAAGTATCTTATAGCTACAGTCTCAAAAGACATAAGCCTTCCGCTTAAGATAAATCTTAACGGAGGCGCCAACTTTGAACTTAAATCTTTGGATAAAAATAAATATCTTGGCTCTACGCTAATACTTCTCAAACAAAACAATAATGCGACCCTTAAAGATGCCAAGCTTTCGCCTGAGACAATTCAGATAGATGGCTCTGAGATCGGATCCTTATTTGCAAGCGCTTCAAAAGTAATAAATGTCAAAGATATAAAAAAGGGAGATATCCTAAAGATTAAAACCGTAAAGGTAAATGATAACTTCTCAAGTTTTGAAACATGGCCGTCTGAAAAGATGGAGAAAGAAATCGGAAATTGCAGTAACTTTAGACGCGGAGAAATTAAGGCATCATTCGATGAAGAAAATAAACTTATGGAAGTTTCATCCGAAAACGCAGCGGCCTGTGTCTCATTCTACATGCCTTCCCTTGACCACAGCAGGGCTTACATATCATTTGTAGAGAATAAGAATATAAACGGCCGTCCTCTTCATTTCTGGTTTCTTAATGAAGATCAAAAATATGCGCCCATTGATAGCTTTCTCTCAAAAAACAAGTCAGTATCTTCTTCTTATCTTATTATCCCGCCTCAAGAACAATTCGGCACAGGCTATTCTCTTCATCTTGAAAACATATCTATTGGAAAAGATCTGACAACCAATCAGTTCGGAAAAACCGGTGTCTATCCAATTCCCTATAAATTTATTTCATCTCTTGTTTTTGAAGTAAATAAGCCAATTCCATCAGAAAAATCTCCATCAGCCATAACCGCTGTGAATCATCCAAATGAAAGTCTTTATATAATCGAGCATGATGAGCAAATTCAAGGGAAAACCCTAGTCCTGTCTCAAGGCTACGACAAAGGCTGGAATGCATACCAAATCCCAGGCAATATTAATATTGTCAAACTTGCTCTTCCCTTCCTGTTTGGTAAAAAACTCGGAGATCACGTATTGGTGAATAACTGGGCAAACGGATGGAGCCTGGCCAGTGACCAACGACCAGCGACAAATAGCCAAATTATTATTGTCTATCTCCCCCAATATCTGCAGTATGTAGGTTTTATTCTAACCATAGGAACGTTTGGGATTCTAGGCTTATTTAGCCTCAAAAAAGATCCGAAAAGGTTGACAGAGAAGAGATTTTCTGATAAACTAATCAAATCAAATGATTCCCCGCCTGAAGCGGGACAAGTCCGCCAAAGGCGAGATAAACTGCCCCTGATGAGACATTAGTTGCCCCAGAGCTTTAAAATTTTCCATTAATTATGAAAACAGATAAGCCATTAATTTCAGTACTTATTCCGGTTCATAACTCAGGAAAACACTTGGTCGAGAGCCTCAAGAGCATCCTTACTCAAAGCTATAGGAATCTTGAAATTCTTATAATTGATGACTTTTCAAGTGATAATTCGTATCAAATTCTCCGCAAGTTCGCCAAACGCGACAAACGCATACGACTTAAAAAGAATGTAAAGAGATATGGTATCGGAATTACGCTGAATAGACTGTTAAATAAAACAAAAGGTGATTATATCGCATTCATGGATGCTGAGGACATAAGTCTGAAAGATAGGATCAAGAAACAGCTTTTGTTCCTGAAGATAAATCCTGACGTTACTGCAGTTGGATCACAGTGCTATTTTATAGGCAGAAATGATAAGCGGATTGGTAAAAGTAAGTTTCCCGTAGCCAATCAAGGAATATACGAGTCACCTCTCCATGGTATCTCTATGCAGTTTGAGACTGTCCTGCTCAATAAAACTCTACTTCCAAAAGATCTTATTAAGTTCAACACCAAATCAAATCCATTTATTTACAGTGACATTTTCCTCAAACTTCTTCCCTACGGAAAATTTGCAAATTTGCCGAATTTTCTACACTATCACAGGAATCATCCCAACGAATACTTCAAAGATCTGAGACGCAATCCTATGTCTTTTGTCAAATTATGGATAAGATCAATGGCGCTTTATAACTACTCTTCCCCCCGCAAAACCTTCCGCTCCTTCTTCGCTCCAATAGTTAAATCAGCATAGTTTTATCTGGGTTTTCCCATACGACGAGACCGGCTCCCTTACATTGAAACGAAGAATATGCTCGATCAACATCAGGAATATTTAGATACACATCGCCTTCACCTTCATCATTTCTATTCAAATATTTAAATACGGCATCGCTGATATAGTCATAATTTGAAATTAGATGTTTTTCGTCATTTACTGTAATTAACTTTACATTCTTTTTTTTCGCCTCTTCTCCCAAAGATCTTATCAGCTGAGGAATAGCATCATCCCATTCGATTCTGCCTTCGGGAATTTGGATTGCATCCAAGTGCCACACATTTTGTCCCGCACCCATTTCAGTTGTATTAAGTAAATAGATATTTCCAATATGTCTTTGCTTGCTGTCGAAAACTTTTACATTAAACACCGGTATTGTTGGATCATCAAAGGGTAATGGCTGGCCCTCCGTACAATCTCCTGAAATAGCACCTGGATTTTCATCAAGTTTTTGATCCGGTTTTCCGTCCAAAATTAATTTAATTTCTTCATCTTCTCCCTTGCCTCTTACAAGAAAATCCTGAAAGTCTTTAATTTGTCTAGAAACAATCTCGGATATAAGATCAGGAGCATTGTAATATTGGATCATCCCATCTAAAATAGTTCTGATTTTGTCTTTTTTCTCTTTTAATTCCTTTAACTGGCCGCTTAGCTTCTTCTTCTCCTCTATCGATGCTGCTCTTATAGAATCTTTTAAAGCTTTCTCCTAATCTATATAAGGTTTTAATGCTTCTTCTCTACCATTTGCTAATATTCCAACAACATCATCTAAAGAAGGGCAGGCTTGAAGTTTTTGTGAAAGTTCAGGTAATTGATATTCTTCGGATTCAAGAAATCTTCCGAATAAGAATTTCACGACCTCAAAATTTGTCCTAAGTCCTTTTTTTTCAATATATTCCCCTTCTGGAGGATTGTATTCAGGGAACTCCCTATTTTGATGTTCTATAAAATCTTTTTTTAATTCTGTTACGTCAGCATACTTTCCCCGTGCCCTTTCCAACTCCATAAATAGTTTTTCTGAGAAATCTACAGACATGGTAAGATCCTCAGTAAGATGGTCTCGAATAAGTTTTGATGCATTAGTATCGTGAGTAAAATCTTGAAAGTCACTAATAATTCCTAGAGCTGCATGATAAAAAACTTCATCGCGAAGATAATCCTCAACAATCTTTAATTCGTCTACATTGACAGCAAAGCGATCAATTAAGGTCCTGATAGGATAATTTTGTGGTATATATCTAAACTCATCCGTATCTTCAAGCTGTTCGTAGACAGTAGCAAACTTATGCTCTAGCTTCGTGACTTGAGCTTCAGACAATCTACGGAAAGGTATTTCTCTACCTGATAGAACAACATTCAATTCTCCAAAAGGTGCATTTCTGGTTTTTTCTTCAATATCTTTATATACTACAGTCTTTTTCTTTTCTTCTTTCTCTTCTCCAATTTCATATCCCTCAAGTGGTGCAATATTTTCTCCCACTCTCCTAAATCCAATTTCGCTTAAGACATCATCGGGAATTCTATCAAGTCCTCCGTATTGACCGGATAAATCTACAGCTTTTGAAAGAGGTGCCTTCTTGACAGGTATTGTCTGATCGTTTTTGACTTCTTCAGGCATTGTTACAATTTAAGTGTATCACACAAAACCTTCCGGTCTTTCTTCGCCCCAATAGTAAAATCAGCATAGAAATAGAGGCTTGAGAATAGAAAATAGCGTATAGTTTAGATATCTACTGCCGTCATTCCGGTGTCAATTGCACGAAAAGTCGAGCAAATCGTCAGGAGATCCCCTAACGGAACGGACTGAAAGGAGTTCGCTTGCTTGACAAGCGTGGACAGAGGCTCCGACAGATGAGCGAAACTTTGAGAGCATGAGAGGAGGCATGACGGGAGCTTCTGCTTCTCTTGTCGGTACAAGAGAAGGAAAGTAATGTTACAAAAAGTTTTGGTACTTTTTCGACAAAAAGTACAGAAGGGAGTTTTTTGTCAATACCCAATTCACATGATATCCACATTTTTTTGTATAAAAATAATTAGATTGCCGTGACGAGCCAAACTAGCAAGATTTAACTATGAGACATATAGTTTTGACGGGCATTTTAGGCTATAGGATTGACAGTACTTGACAAGGTGTGATAAAATATTTTCAATTATGAAGTTTAATTTTTTGAGAAATAAAAGAGAAGATAAAAAAGCTGGTACGGACCACAAACAAGAGCTGCTTTTGAAGCAGGGGCGAGAACAATTTAAAGCACTTATTAAAAGAGGGCTGTCAGTACCGGTTGCACTTTTATAAAATTGTAAATTTTTTTTGAATACCGCCTTGGCGGGACCAAAAAAAGAGCATCGCTTTCGTTACTCTCGATGATAATTTCAGTACGAAAAGCAATGCTCTTGCAAGATAGGTATCTAGTTCCTAGGCAGGAAATAAAACTAAATACCTAAGTAATTTAATATCAGAAAAATAGATTACTTGTCAAGAAAATTTACCGAGGCTAAAACTAACAGTTTTTATTGTTATTGGTAGATTTTTCACGAAAATATTTT
>JBBUBI010000021.1:3543-5463 GCA_038058335.1 Patescibacteria group bacterium | reverse complement strand
AGGCTAAAACTAACAGTTTTTATTGTTATTGGTAGATTTTTCACGAAAATATTTTGGTCTCTTTTCGCAGAACAAGATACTGCGGCACACTAGAAATTTACACTTTTAAAAGAGGTAGGAGTCTTGGGCAGGGATTCTTACCTCTTTTAAAATCAGTGCTTATATTTTTCTTGAGAAAAGTATTCGCCCTGCGGTAGTTTGGATAACTCTTGAGACCAATACGTCCAAATTTCTTCCTACGTATTCTGCGCCTGCATCAACCACAATCATCGTCCCATCATCCAGATAACCAACTCCCTGCGTCGGATCTTTTCCCTTATGAAGAACTCTGATATGCAAGGCTTCACCAGGAACTGCTCTGACTTTGAGAAAAGTCGCCATGGTATTTATGTTGACCGCTGTAACGCCTGAAATACTTGCCTTTTTCTCAAGATTGTAGTCACATGTAATAATCTTGCCTTTATTTGATTTGGCCATGAATATCAGCTTCTCATCAACCTCACGAATGTCTTTTATTTTGCCCTGCTTATCTTCATCCAGAACCTTAAACTTAACCCCCCTCAGCTTTCTTAATTTCTCAAGCAGCTCAAGTCCTTTCCTCCCCCTCTCTCTCTTCACGGTATCCTGAGAATCCGCAATATGCTTAAGCTCCAGAAGAATACTTTCAATCAGAACAAAAGTGCCGTAAAAAAGCCCCATTTTGATAATGTCGAATATCCTTCCGTCAATTATGGCTGAAGTATCTAAGAAAATTGCATTTTCAATTTTCTGAATTTTCTTCTTTTTGCTTTTGGTTCTTCGGAAGTCCGGAAGCCTTCTCATGACAGTCTTTGCCACCTCGTCTGCAAAAAGCCCGACTATTCGAGGAGAAAAAGCCTGACGTATAGCCTGTTCTTCTTTAGTAATCTTAACTTCTTTTGTCTTTGGTTCAATCTTTTTTGCCATATTAGCTCGCTGTATTTTGACCACCAAGCGTACTTATTATATCTACTAGCGTCTTATGTGTTTTGTTGCTGAAAATCTTCTTAAAACCCAATTTCTGGGCTTCCTTGACCCTCTTCTCATAGAATGCGCTGCTCCGTAACTCTCCGAGAAGCCCAACTTCAGATATCGCTACGGTTTTTGAAAGAACAATGTTTTTGTAACTTGAAAATATCGCAAGGCATACTGCCAAATCTGATGCAGGATCTGAAAGCTTAAAACCCCCTGCTATATTTACAAAAATATCCATGCTTTCAATCGCAAGTCTTCCTTGTTTTTGTAATACTGCGATAAGAAGCTCTAGGCGCTTGGCGTCAATTCCGCTTGCCACTCTTCTGGGCATTGGGAATTTTGAAAACACAGTCAGAGCCTGAATTTCTACAAGAAACGGCCTTGATCCTTCCATCGCCACTGTCAGAACTGATCCCGGAGTTTTCAAGTTATCCGACGACATAAATAAATGCTCAGTATCTTTAATTTCTGATAAACCGCTCTCTTGCATTGCAAAAATTCCTACTTCATCAACTGGTCCAAATCTGTTCTTGAGACTGCGCAAGATTCTCGTCTGCGTAAACTTTTCTCCTTCGAAGAATAAAACCGTATCTACCATGTGTGATAAGACCATGGGACCTGCTACCATGCCCTCTTTTGTAACATGGCCTACCAGAATTACAGGAATACCCAAAGTTTTTGCAATTTTTATAAAAGAGAGCGCTGCATACCTAACCTGTCCTACTGAACCGGACAAACCGGATAGATTCTCAGACTCCATAGTCTGAATCGAATCAATAATTACAAGTTCCGGTCTTAGCTCATCTATTGTGCTAAAGGCTTTATCTGTGTTGTTGAGGGAGATGAGATAGAAATTATCATTCTTGGTCAAACTGCTAATCCTTGAAGCGCGCATTTTGATCTGCTCCTCAGACTCTTCTCCCGAGA
>JBBUBI010000021.1:0-3443 GCA_038058335.1 Patescibacteria group bacterium | reverse complement strand
CTGCTAATCCTTGAAGCGCGCATTTTGATCTGCTCCTCAGACTCTTCTCCCGAGACATAAAGCACTTTACGATTGACTACTGTCGGCAGACTACCGTCTACAGCTTTTTTAATCTCCTTTTGTGTTTTCCTGTCCGTAGTCCGTAGTCCGTAGTCCGTAGTCTCTTTACTTTCTGACATCTTCAGCGCAATCTGAAGAAGAAGAGTCGATTTTCCGATCCCAGGATCACCCGCAAGAAGCGTCGCGCTTCCCTTGACCAATCCTCCGCCTAGAACGCTATCTACTTCTTTAAACCCGGTAGACATCCTGTTTTTGTCTTCGTAAGTGATTTCTGAGAGTTTTTTTACAGATTTCTCTTTTTCTGAAGAGATAGAAGCAAAAGCTGAGTCAATTTTGACTTTTGAACTTTGGATTTTAAATTCTTTGAGAGTGTTCCATTCTCCGCACTCGGGGCATTTTCCCAAAAATTTAGGAGAATCATATCCACACTCCTGACAAACGAAACTCGTCTTCGATTGCATATCTCATCCTCGTAATACTACCAATACTACAAATATCAAATAAACAAATCTTCAATCTTGAAATATTGGTATTTATTTGTAGTATTTGACATTGGTATTATTCTTACCGATAGGTAAGCGGCTTCTCTTTAAGAACCGGTGTAAGCAGAACCCTTCTTCTCTTGATGTCCACATCTGAGACTACAGCGTCAATACTGTCTCCGGGCTTAAAGGACATTGTGGGAGGAACTTTTTCTTTCTTAATTAGCGCTTCCAAATTATCTCCCAGATCAACTATAATTCCCTGAGATTTTATCTCCTTAATTTTCCCTGTTACTTTCTTGTCAACCGGATAATCTTTCATCTTCTCATCAAATGGATCAACAGCCAATTTCCTGATAGAAAGATTTACCCTACGGGCTTCCTGATCAAAACCGATTATTTCAGCTTCGATTTCATCCCCTACTGCATATTGATCCGAAATATCTTCTACTTTTTCCCATGAGATTTCCGAGATATGTATGAATCCGTCTATTGAATTACCATCAACCGGAACTGAAACGAAAATTCCGTATGAAGTAATATTGCTGACCGTAACTTTTATCCTATTTCCGGATTTTAATTGCTTTGCTGATTTGATGAAATCCGCAGATGTTACCGACTGGCTTTGGGAAAAGATAATTTTCCCAGTGGTTCTGTCTGCCTCAAGAATTATTGCTTTTACTTTGATGTTTTCATTGGAACGCGCGAAGGATGTCTGGGAATTTGGAAGAAAACCTGAGATTCCATCATCAGTTGAGACCAACATTCCGCCTTTTATCGTCTCGTTAATTGATACATCTACAGCCTCTCTACTCTTCTGAAGCTCTGTAATTCTTCCCCACAAAATGTTATTGAGAAATTTTCGAAGAGAAACCACTGGGTGGCCCATTTCTGATTCGGAATTTAGGATCTGAACTGATACAGTATCCCCAATTTTGAGCGATCGAAGAATATTATTAAGAATTTTTTTGTCTTTTTCGAGAACTACAGCTTCTGCTTTTGCATTTATGTCTACCAGAACTTCTCCTGAGGTAAGTTTCGTGATCTTTCCCTGCAGAATATCGCCCTTGTGAAGCGTGACCGGAGCCTTTTGCGAAGCCATAAGCTCCGCCATAGTCTTAGGCTTAGATGATGATTTTGAAGTTAGATTTGAATTCGCCACTCATTTATTCCTCCTTAATTTAAAAGCTTGCCTCGCTCGACTCGCATTCGCTTTGGCGAAGCGAGCCATCTGGCGGGTGATTTCATTGTACCACAGGATTAGCTTTGGTACAATTACCCAATGAATAATTCTATTAAACTTGCCTATAATTGGTCTGTTTCTGATTACATTGATCTCGTAGAAAATACTTCAAATCCTGTTTTAAAAAAATATGAACAGGAAGAATTGGACTATTTAAAAACTCAAATTGAAAATTCACAAGAAAAAACCTTCATAGACGTTGGCGGAGGCTACGGTAGAGCGTTGCCTGTTCTAGCAAAAATTGCAAGAAATGTTATCAGTGTTGAAATAAACGATAGCATGTTTGGAGAACTTGAAAAAAGAACTAGACAATACCCAAACGCAGTTGCAATAAAAGGAGACGCAAATAATTTATCAGCATTAGTAGGAAAAGGGGGCGTGGTAAATCCTGTCTTAATATGTCTGCAGAATAGCATCGGCACTTGGGAAGGAGATTACCGAGAAGCTGTAGCTGAAATGGGACAATTTGCCAGAGATAATCATGGAGAAGTTGTTATTTCAGCATGGCGGGCAGAAATGTTTAAAGATTTTGCTACAAAAGTTTATGGACCAATTGAGTTTGTAGGTAAGCCAGATTTATCAAAAACAGATTTTGAAAATGGAATTTATGTAAGTAAAAAGGGCTATACAACCCACTGGTGGTCGCCGAAAAAAAGAGAAGAAATAAGGAAATTACTTGGCGGAAGAACTGTAAGAGAAACTTTAGGAACTCCCTACTTCATCCTGCATGTGAGTTATTCTTAGACTATTGCGAGGTGACGGTAATTGTGTTTTCTTCAGCGGTACCGGAAGGATCAGCTCGCTTTGCAGAAATTTTATGGCTTGCATTGCTCTGTGGCACTTTCCACTCACATACATAAGGCGCTTCATTGATTGTGCATTTCAGATCATTATTGACATAAAATTCAACCTTTCCAGCTTTATCAGCAGGAACGGATTCTGCAATAATTTGAACGGAAGAACCAGCTTCAACAACGTCACCGTTTTTGGGATTAACGAAGCTAATAGTCTCAGAGGCTGTTGAGCGTTGGGCATTTTGAGAATAATTCAAGTATTGACTTACAATATATGGAGTCGCAACGGCAATAAGAAGAAATGCAACAACATAGGTTTTTGTAAAAGTGTCCTGAACTTTAAACCAGCTATATACTGATTTAACAAAAAACTTTGAGTTATCAGGCTTTTCTTTTTTCTTATCATCTCCCTGATCCGAACTCTGATCGTATGAAAGTATTTGCGGCATTTTCACATTAAAACTTGTAATTCAACGATAGTACAGATAACTTCTCCTGTCAAGAGATTTCTGGGAAACTTTAGATAAGCTATAATATTACAATGCTAAAAAAGCGTAATTTATTGATTTTGTTTTTCATTTCAATTATCGCTCTGCTTTTGTTTACAATATTTATAATTTCCCGCAATTTTTCGCAAGATTTAATATCGATCTTCAAGGAAAATCCGTTCATTGGGCCCGTACTTCTAGTTCTTTGGAGAATATTGGGAATTATTGTTCCCGCAATTCCTGCGGGAATCGTATCCTTCGCAGCAGTACCGATCTTCGGCTGGTTTGCAACTTATATTTATACACTAACCGGAATAATGCTGGGAACTTCCATTAGCTTCTTTCTCGCCCGTAGATTTAAAGAACCTCTCGTCGG
>JBBUBI010000020.1:0-4443 GCA_038058335.1 Patescibacteria group bacterium | reverse complement strand
ATAGAAGAAAAGAAATGCTTGAAGATATTGCAATTCTTACAGGAGGGACTGTTATTTCTGAGGATACCGGCAGAAAACTTGAAAGCGTGACGGTTGAGGATTGCGGAAGAGCTGATAAGGTTTGGGCGGATAAGGAGAACACTAGAATTATCGGCGGAAAAGGAAATGCACCAAAGATAAAAGCAAGAGTTGCTCAAATAAAACGAACTATTGATGACAGCACTTCTGATTTTGACAAAGAAAAACTTCAGGAAAGACTTGCCAAGCTATCAGGAGGAGTCGCGATTGTAAATGTAGGCGCAGCAACTGAGATCGAGCTGAAAGAAAGAAAAGAGAGGGTCATTGATGCAGTTGCGGCCACGAAAGCGGCTCTTGAAGAAGGAGTTGTGGCTGGCGGAGGAATTACATTATTCAGAATTAGGAATGTTCTGGTAACAGATTATAGTAAATTTGAAAAAACAAAAGGAATTAATCAAAAACAGGTAATTGAATTCGTTGACAATGGATATCCGGGATGGGCAATTCTCTATAACGCACTTGCGGCCCCTTTGTTTGGAATACTTGCAAATGCCGGTATCAATCTTCAGAGCGTTCTGGGCGAAATAAGAGATGCTAAAAATGATAGTGTTGGATATGATGTTGTGAATAATAAAATAGGAAATATGATCGAGCTTGGAATTTTGGATCCAGCAAAGGTGACAAGACTTGCACTCATAAACGCTGTATCTGTGGCGAGTATGATCTTGACTACGGAAGCTCTCATAACTGATATTCCTGAGAAAAGTACTACTTCACCTGCGATGCCTGGCGGAATGCCGGGAGGCATGGACTACTAAGAAACAGTTTACAGTTTACAATTGACTATTGACGATTGGAAAATAGTTTAACATCAATTCTTTCCCCGAAAATAGAACCTTTTCTGTTATAATAATTTTTAAATCCTATCATGAAGAAAATTCTTCTGTATATAATTCCTTTTATTGCTGCAATCTTATTATTCGCGGGATTGGTATTTTTCCTTAATTTAAATACAGGTAAAGGTGCTCTTCAGGTAACCTCATCTCCTCAAAGCGATGTATACCTTGACGGAAAACTGATCGGATCAACACCCCTTTGCAAATGTGAAAACAAAGATATGATATCAACCGGCGAGCACTCCCTGAGAGTTATTCCTAAAGATAAAAAGCTTAATCATTATGAAGAAAAAATTACAATTACGAACTCAACGCTTACTGTTTTTGACAGAACTTTTGGGGAAGGTGAGTCTGCAAGTCTTATAACTCTTACTCCTATTGATGACAAGAAAAATGCGGAAATTATGGTAATTACTTTTCCTGATAAAGCAGATGTTTTTCTTGATGATAATCCTGATGGTCAATCACCAGTTCTTCTAAAGGATGTTACTGAGTCAGATCATGAGTTGAGACTGAATAAGCAAAATTTTATTGAAAAAAGTCTTAGAATTAGAGCTACGAAAGGATTTCTGTTAAAAGCAGTTGTTTATTTAGGTGCGGGTGGTATTTCCGGATCTCTCCCAACTATTGAAGCTACTCAAGCGCCTACTCCAACTAGTGCATCTTCGAAAGTACTTATCCTTGATACTCCTACGGGTTTTCTAAGAGTGCGCTCAAGCAGCAGCGCGTCAACTAGTGAAATCGGGAGAGTAAATCCCGGAGAGAGCTTTGAGCTTCTTGAGGAAGAAGATGGATGGTATAAGATTAAATTAGTAAATGGAGATGAAGGGTGGATCAGTGCACAATACGCCGAAAAGCAATAGTTTAGAGTGTTAAACTAGCGTGATATTCTAATACTGATTTAAGTGCCTCATCCAAAGATTTTCTTTCTATGGATTCAGGTGGTTGATTTAAAGTTACCAAGAAAAATCCCGCAGTTTTTTTTAGATTTCGAGTAAATTCATTTAATTTTTCAGGAATTTGAAATCCTGCATCTTCAGTTTGTTGCAGTTCACTTTCGAAGTGCCTATGCGGTAATGCATATGGTTTGTCATCTTTGTAAGCTTCGATATAATCTTCTCCTAGACCCGCATAAGCCATTTTCATTTCTTCCTCTGACAATTTAACACTTGCGATTATTTGTAAGCCGGCTCCTACAAACATAAGATAGAAAAAGTTGGGTTTTTCTGTTTCTCTTCCTGAAGGTTTCTCTTTCTTCGTCATTGCAACCAGATTCTAACGCAATGATTATGCAAAAGCAACTTTTAGGAGTTGATGAAGTAGATGATGCTGATTACAAGAAATATCCACAGAATTACTGTGCCAAGGAGTGGCTTATCTGATAGAAGAACATTCTCAGGGCTTTCTCCTTCGCTTTTTTCGTAAATATCCTGGATGTATCTCATAAGTCCGAATACTACAGGAGCAATTGTAATCATAAGCCACTTTTTATAAAAAAAATTGGGAAGATAGTCGGTAAGCAGGATAGAGATTCCCAGACGAAATCCCTGGGGGTTTTCAAGAAAAGTAAAAAGTGAATAAAACACAAAAGTAGACGTGGCGAACAAAGTTGCATATACATCAAGTAGTCTTTCTGAATAATGAGATAAGGTTTTTCTTACGTCTGCGATATGAGCATTTTTAATACGTGAAACCAATGTAAGCTCTGATCTTCTTTTTCCGACTGCAAGGAAAAGTGAGAGCGAAATTACAGTCAGAAGCATCCAGACAGAAATATGAAATCCGCTTGCAAATTCACCTGCATAAACCCTGAGGATATATCCAGCCGCGATGATTAGAATATCCGCAACTGCAATTGATTTGAGAAATGTAGAATATAAAACCTGAAGACAAAGATAAAAAATTATCGTGACAAAAAACGAGAGTGTGATATAAAAAATTGAAATATAAAGTGAAACGACTACAAAAGATAAGGCCAGAAAAACAGCGATATAGATAGGAACTACACTCTGTGCAAGAGGACGGAATCTCTTAAACGGATGAAGCCTGTCGCTTTTGACATCCAAGATATCGTTTACTATATAAGTTGCAGAAGAGACTGCGCAGAGAACAAAAAATCCCAGTAAAACTTTCTCAAAAATTTGAAAATTAAATAATTCTCCGGAGAAAGTGATGGCTGCAAAAATTGCGAAGTTTTTTATCCACTGTCTGGGGCGCAAGAGCCTGAATATATTAATTAACAATTTCATCTTCCTTTTCGAGTGCAAAATGCAAAAACAATAGCGAACCTCCTACAATAATTATAACCATAATTACAGCAAAAAGTTTTCCTCTGCTTGATAAAAAAAGCGAAAGGGAACCTAATATAGCAGAAATTGTCCAATAAAACAATGCCACTTTTCTTTGTCCAAATCCCAGGTGAAGCAGCAAATGATGAAGATGTTTTTTATCATGCCAAAAGGGTGATTTTCCGCTTAGAATCCTCCTTAGTATTGTAATTACACCATCAATTAATGGAACCCCCATTACCAGAATAGCTGTTGCGAGCTTTACGCTTGAAAGAATTGAAATTGCAGCAAGAAGTAGATAGATTGAAGTAGCTCCGTATCCCGGAAAAATTCTCGCAGGATAAAAATTATAAATCAAAAAACCTAGTGCTCCTCCTGCTAGAATAAATGAGAGCTTTGCGCTTATGATGTCTGTGGGAGTAATAATTGGAAATCTGAAGCTTAGGATTCCGATTACAATTGCCGATATTGCAATAATTCCCGGCATTTGCCCATCTACTCCCTTGCTCCAATTAAGCATATTCATAACCCAGACAAACCAAATTACGGCTATTACATCTGATAAAGAAATTATGAAATCGAAATTTAAAAACTGAAGAGGAAGAACAAATGAATTGAGCTGAAATGTTCCGCCGAATGGGTTGGTTACAAAAGGAACTGATATTCCTCCGGCGACAATAATTATTGCCGAGAAAAGATTTAGAACAAATCTTAGATAAGGAGATAGGTCATATTTATCATCAAGGACTCCGACGACCAATGCAAGAAATGACCCGGCAAACAAGAAGAGTGTGATTTTTGAGAATGGCAGAAAGATTAGTGAAGCGAGAAAAATACCGATAAAAAAAGGAATCCCTCCGCCTCTTGGTGTTGGCTTGGTATGTATGATGGCAGGATGGTTGTGCTTACTTGGATCGTCTATCATTCCCATCTTCTTAATCAGTCTTATCGCAAATGGCGTAATTACAGCAACAAAAAAAAGAGCTGTAATAAGAGGAAGAAGTACGATATTTGTAAACATTATGAAATCAACTGAATAGTTCTTAAGGTAAAGAGAAATGATAGAAAAGAAATAAGCGTGCTCGTAATGCTAAGCATTCTTGCGATTATTTGAGACCTTGAATAAATAAAAGATGATGTGACAAGATTAATAATGCTTACAGCTACAGTAATCGCTGATGGAAGAAAAATCATTAGAGTGGGCGCCAGTCTTTCATCTCCCCACGGGAGCTGATTGTATA
>JBBUBI010000019.1:16872-17758 GCA_038058335.1 Patescibacteria group bacterium | reverse complement strand
AACTAATCCCGCGTTTTGTAATTATATCAATATTAATCCGATACCTCAAGATTATTGACAAATTAAGTCCCGAGTGATATAAAAACATGGTGAGAAATAAAGAAGCTGACCAAGCATTATCCAAAATTATTTCTGAGACACACGAAGCCGAAGATAGAAAAACCCGCGAAGCACAAGCAATAGCTTTTTTAGATAATAAACTTTATATATTATTGCAGAAATACGGAAAGCAAGAACCTACTGGCCTTGAAGATTTTCGGTTTGTAACCCCTGAGATAATAATTCCTACATCTAGCGGAGATATTCCATTAAAAATTTCCGAACGTTATGAAGTAGTAATTCCAAGTGAATTCAGAACAGGAAAATTTCCTGTTGTAAGCGATGGTCTAGAAATTATTTCAGGAAATAGAAATATATTTGTAATAGATAGAGACAAGAATGCAATAAATTGGAAAGATGAAAAAGCAAGTTTGGAAGATACTCAATTAATAATACATAGTTTATTACCAGCTATGGAGGAAGCGTATGCAAAGCTACAGAAGCCAAAACCAATTCTTCACACTCCTCCACATTCAGAAGACATCACAGGATTATTACCGCCCCAATCTCCAAGAACCTCAAGAATGTTCCCGTGAGAACTTTAATTTGAACAGAACTATAACTATCCAAAAGGTGTTAAGTGGTTTTTGGCAAAAATAATTGATTCGCTTTGAAATAATTTGTCGGGGTGAGAGGAATTGAACCTCCCGCCTCTCGGTCCCAAACCGAGCGTTCTACCGATGAACTACACCCCGAATTTAATTTTCAATTTGCAATTTTAAATTTTTAATTTGCGAAGTGCCGCGGGGGAGAGTCGAACTCCCATGCCCTTGCGGACAGAGGCTCT
>JBBUBI010000019.1:0-16862 GCA_038058335.1 Patescibacteria group bacterium | reverse complement strand
CGGTCCCAAACCGAGCGTTCTACCGATGAACTACACCACGCTTCGTCGCTTCGCTTCTCAGCGTAAACTATTAAAGAACTGAATAGCTTGCACTGAGCGCAAGCGAAGTGCCGCGGGGGAGAGTCGAACTCCCATGCCCTTGCGGACAGAGGCTCTTAAGGCCCCCGTGTATACCATTCCACCACCGCGGCTTGTCTCACCAATTCAGGCGGACGTCCTAATATTTTACTTTAAACCCGAAGCTTATTCAACCAATCACTGATTAGGTTCGGGGGGCTCAATGCTCAGAGTTTTCAGAGAATAATCAAGAAGCTCTCGCATTTCCTGCCGTCTATTCTCACTTCCTAGTAAGATTCCGATAATCCTGTGACCTTTATAGTCAAGAAAAGTTATAAGACAAAAGCCCGCCTCGGTCGTATATCCGGTCTTTACACCTTTAACTCCGGGATAAGTTGTGAGGAGATTGGTTTCGTTGGTAAGGAAATACTCAGGATGAATTGAGGTTTTCTTTATGTGGTACTCAGGAGTTGCGACAACGCGAGAAAAAGTAGGGAACTTAAGAAGCGCATATCTTGCAATAACAAGAAGCTCGGTCGCGGTCGAGTATTGATCTCCGTTTCCTTCAAGTCCTGAGGGATTGGTGAAATTCGTAGTCTTAAGTCCAAGGGACTTTGCCTTATCATTCATCGCCTGAATAAATTTCAATCGTCCACCAGGAAAACCTCCCGCAATTGTCTCTGATGCGTCATTTCCTGAATGGAGAATCAAACCATACAAAAGTTCTTCAAGAGACAGAACTTCTCCTGCCTTAAGCCCCATCGTGCTTTCTCCCACCAAGTACTCGTTGCGAACGAGATATTTATCGTCAGGTTTTGGATTCTCAAGCGCGATAATCGCGGTCATTACCTTTGTGAGAGACGCCATTGGAATCTTTTTGTCCGAATCCTTTTCAAAAGTTATCTTATCATCCGTAAGACTATACATAAGTACGGAGCGGGCTGTAAGCTCAGGCTCTTTAAGCTTCTTATTTTCAAACCATGACAAAAACGGCTTCCAAATATCCAGCGTTGTCACTTGCTTATTTTCAAAAGACGTAAGAAACTTGGGAAGAGGAGAGGCAATTCTATTTCCGTCATCTGCGTAGGTAAATCTAAATCCCAGATAGCTTACGCAAAGAAAAGAAAAAATAACAAAAGTCAGAGCAATAGTTTTCTTCACTCAAAAATTCTACCAGAACCACTCATCATTTGAAAGTTTTAAACCCATGCTTTACATTAACTTAATTTAGAAATAAAATAGTATCTTATGGAGATTATATTTTTACTTCTTACAGTTCTGGGACTTTCGCTTTTTGAAATAATTACAAGCGTTGATAATGCGATCATAAATGCCGAGGTTCTTTCAGGAATGTCACAAAAAGCCCGAAGATGGTTTCTCCTTTGGGGATTTATGTTTGCTGTATTTGTCGTGCGGGGAGCTTTGCCTTTTGCTATAGTCTGGATTTCCAATCCCTCGCTTGGACCCATCGGAACTCTTACCGCAGCATTTTCAAATGATCCTAAGATAATTCAGGCAATTGAGCAGTCTTCACCTCTTCTTCTTATGGGAGGAGGAGTATTCCTTGTGTTTCTTTTCCTAAATTGGCTTTTCCTTGAACCAAAGAACTTCGGACTAAGAGGTGAGGGATTTTTTCAAAAACAGGGAGCATGGTTTTTTGCTGCTGTTTCCATTCTTCTTACTGTGATCGTTTGGTTTGCTCTTCAACGAGACCCTATGCTTGCTTTCGCAGCAGTCATAGGCTCCACGACATTTTTTATAGTTCACGGATTTAGAAACTTTGCTGAAGAGCAGGAGAAGAAATTGCTGGGAAGCGGAATGTCTGATATAAGTAAAATAGCGTATCTTGAAGCTCTAGACTCTACATTTTCAATTGACGGAGTTATCGGAGCATTTGCATTCACATTCTCAGTTCCCCTTATACTTCTCGGGAATGGACTCGGAGCATTAGTGCTCAGAAAGCTTACCGTATCAAACATTGATAAAATTAAAAAATATAGATATCTTAAAAATGGAGCCATGTATTCAATTTTGTTTTTAGGCGGAATTATGCTACTGGACGGATTTGGATTTCATATCCCGCATTGGCTCTCTCCTGTCATAACTTTTGGAACCGTAGGATACTTCTTCTACAAGTCTCAAATCGAACTTAAGACCATCGGCGCAGCAGTAAAAACTAAGAAGTAAAACTACTTTTCCTCAACTAAGCTTACGATCTAGTAAATTTGAACTGACAAGTCTATTTTGGTATCATACGAAGACTACTCGATGGGAGATCGTCTAATGGTAGGACAACAGACTTTGGATCTGTTTATCATGGTTCGAATCCATGTCTCCCAGCACTTCGGCGCGCTTTGCTTGCTCAGTACAAACAGAGTGTGGTGAAGTATTGACTTGGATGAGAAGTTTACCCTGAGTTTATCGAAGGGAATCCATGTCTCCCAGCTCGATTTTAGAGAAGGTCGCTAGGCTGTTTCACCGTTCGTCTGAGCTCACAGCCGAAGCCTTTAAGGTGGCGAATATAATTTATAATCGTGCAAAGATTAATACCGACAATTACCAAGAAAACTTATCAAAGCATTCTCAAGCCGGTTTTTTTTAGAATTGATCCTGAAAATGTCCACATTCGGACAACCGTTCTCGGAGAATGGATGGGTCAGCAGGAAATTTTAAAAAAACTAATATCATCGCAGTTCAAAATAGAAAATCCGGCTTTGCGTCAAAAATTATCAGGAATCAATTTTTCCAGTCCTATTGGTCTTGCCGCGGGTTTTGATTACGAAGCCCGGCTTACCCAAATTACTCCAATTATAGGTTTTGGCTTTCATAGTGTCGGAACTATTACCAATAGTGCTTTCAAGGGTAATCCAAGACCGCAGTTAGGCAGACTACCGGAATCAAAATCTTTAATGGTTAATAAAGGATTTAGAAATCTCGGGGCGAAGGAAACTGCGGAGAAATTGAAAAAACTAAATTTTGAAATTCCCATCGGAATTAGTATTGGAAGAACAAATTCTGCAAAGTTAAATCAAAAACAAAGTATTGAGGATATAATTCACGCTTTTAATATTTTTGAAAAAGCACAAGTTAAAAATAGTTATTACGAACTCAATATCAGCTGTCCGAATCTTTTCGGAAATGTAACTTTTTACACAAAAAATAATTTAGAAGACTTGCTTTCGGAAATTGATAAACTACGGCTAAATAAGCCGGTTTTTATCAAAATGCCTATATCAAACAGTGATCGGGAAATACAAATTATGCTTGATGTAATTGCCAAGCATTCTCCCAAAGGGGTTATTTTTGGCAATTTGCAGAGAGATCGTTCTCATCCGTCTTTAATAAAAAAAGAAATGGAAAAGTTTAAAGTCGGAAATTTCAGCGGAAAGCCAACTTTTGAAAGATCCAATGAGCTTATTTCATTAGCTTACCGAAGCTACAAAGAGCGACTTCTTATTATTGGATGCGGGGGAGTTTTCAGTGCGGAAGATGCTTATATCAAAATAAAAAAAGGTGCATCTTTGATCCAATTGATTACAGGGATGATTTTTGAAGGTCCGCAATTAATTTATGAAATAAACTCAGGCCTTTTGGAGTTTCTCAAAAAAGACGGTTTCAGCAACATCTCCGAAGCTATCGGAATCGAAAATTATTAACCCCACTATTTCGCAGGTTTCAAACTTACAAATCCCTACTCATAGAAACAGAATCCTTTTCAACGAACCCGCATTTCTCATAGAAAGGAATTAACTCTTTCTCAATGTTAATAGGTATATATAAAGCTCCGGCTGTTTTTAATCTTTCAACGACTTCATTTACAAGTTGTTTGCCAACACCTTTCTTACGGGAATTTTTACTTGTGACAACTTTCTGCAAATATCCTCTCCTTCCATCATATGAACCCAGAGCAGTACCGATAATTTCTCCGTTTTCTTCAATAAGAACACTTAAGTCAGGATTTTTATCAATAAAAAGCTTGAAGTGTATCAAGCTATCCATTTCAGAGACGAAATAATTTTCCTTCCAAAATTTAATAAGTTTTTGATAGTCATCGATAGTTATTGTCCGCAGTTGCATGAAGTTAGTATATCAAATGTTCTGATGTCAGACTTATGGATTCCAGAGGGTTTGTTTCTTTTCTCTTTTCCAGCTTTTAATTTCCGCTTCCCTGCCCCGCTTAGCGAAATAGAGCAGGACAATTTATCCCGTCTAGCGAGACGGACTTTGAATCCGTTTACCTGCCTGCCGGCAGGCAAGTCTTGGTTCGAAACCGGTACGCTCAGCAAAGAGACTGGCCGTGGGGTAACCGCGAGTTTGTGATCCGTGATCCTGATGGGTACAAGCTAGTTATCTTCAAACGAAAACAGGTTTAGATTTTCGGAAAACTAGGAGATGCTTATAATTTTATAAGTAATAATTCCTGATGGAGTTGCGATATCTACCTTATCTCCTGCTTTTTTATTTTCAACTGCCTGACCGATAGGGGAGAGTAGCGAAATTTTTCCAAGACTTGGGTTTGCTTCCAAATCACCGACGATACTTAGCTTTATTTCTTTCTTTCCATCAGAAAGTCTGATAATGCTTCCAATATTGATAGCATTCTTATCTGCACCCGCGATAACTACAGCATTTTTTATCTCATACAAAAGCGTTCTGAGATTTCTATCAATTTCGGAGAGCTTTGACCTAGCAGCTTTATAGTATCCGTTCTCGCTAAGATCTCCCATGTCGCGTGCTTTTTTGAGATCTGCAACCGCAATGGGGCGGTTTTTTTGAAGATTTTCGTAATCTTTTTTTAGCTTATCGAATCCAATCTTTGTAAATCTGATGTTTTTCACAAGATTATTTATCCAATCATTCCCTGAGATTTTCTTCTTCGGGCTTCCGCTTCATCAAGAATTGCTTTCCTGATCCTGATGCTCTTGGGCGTAACTTCAACAAGTTCATCATCAGCTATGTACTCAAGCGCATCTTCAAGCCCCATCTTACGCGGAGTTTTTATATAAATAGAAACACCCTCACCCTTACTTCTCATGTTAGTAAGCTGTTTTGTCTTACAGGGATTAATGCTCAAGTCATCGTTTCGTAAATTTTCTCCGATTACCTGACCCTTATATATATTTTCTCCTGGACCAATAAAAAGGATTCCTCTGTCTTGAGTATTTGAAATTCCGTAGCCATTGGTCAATCCGCTTTCATGCGCAATCAAAGACCCGTGCTCTCTTTGCTGAGAATAGCCATTTGGCTCGTCATACTTGAAAAAAAGTGTGTTTATGATACCCGTACCTCTCGTATCCGTAACAAATTCACTTCTGTAGCCAAACAAACCTTTTGTTGAAATTATAAATTCCATAAAAGTATTCCCGTTATCTGTCTTCATATCCTGCAGTTCTCCTCTGCGCGAATTTAATTTTTGCATAATTACCCCGTTGAATTCCTCGGGAGCTTCAATATAAACTTTTTCATAAGGCGTGAGCATCCTTCCGTCAATTTTCTTATCAATTACCTGAGGACGGGCAACTTGAAATTCATATCCCTCTCTTCTCATTCTCTCGATCAGAATGGCCAAATGGAGCTCTCCTCTTCCCGAGACAATCCATCCCTCACTTACATCTTCTACTCTAAGCGCCATATCAGTCTCTAGCTCCTTGTAGAGTCTATCTTGAATTTGCCTTGAGGTCTTGAATTCGCCTTCTTTCCCGGCAAGCGGGGAATTATTTACCATAAATGTCACTCTGATTGTCGGCTCTTCAATCGCAAGAAGAGGTAACGCAATGGGACTAATCGGATCCGCAATGGTCTCACCAATTGTCGGTTCTTTTATTCCTGCAACTGCGACTATATCCCCTGCGGATGCTGAAGTAGCGTCAACCTTACCAAGCCCTTCAAACGTCATTAGATTCGAAACTTTGCTTATTGAGACAGCACCGTCCCTTTTGATTTGTGCGATATCCTGCCCGTTTTTTATAGTTCCGTTATATATTCTTCCGATTGCAATTCTTCCTTTATGAGAATCGCTCGCAAGAGTAGTTATGAGTATCTGAAGCGGAGCAGATGGATCTCCTCCCGGATCTGGAATTTCCTTGAGTATTGTCTCAAAAACAGGCGTAATATCTTGCATCTGTGACAAATCTTCGGCAAGCCCTGCCTTGCCTTCCCTTGCCGATGCAAATATAATCGGGAAATCTGCTGAAGTATCATCGGCTCCAAGATCAAGAAAAAGGTCAAGCGTCTTATCCAGTACATAATGAACCCGCGCATCTGGCTTATCGATCTTATTCACAACTACGATAATCTTGAGCTTCATTTCAAGCGCCTTCTTAAGCACAAATCTCGTCTGAGGCATCGGTCCTTCCTTTGCATCCACCAAAAGGAGGCATCCATCAGCCATTTTCAGAACTCTTTCAACTTCTCCTCCAAAATCAGCATGTCCCGGGGTATCGATAATATTTATTTTCGTTCCTTGCCAGATAACAGAAGCATTTTTAGAAAATATTGTGATCCCTCTTTCCTGCTCGAGTTCATTACTGTCCATGATAAGAGTTGATGCTGTATCTTTGTGCATATGAGTCTTCGACTGCTTAAGCAGAGCATCGACTAATGTAGTTTTCCCATGATCAACGTGGGCGATGATTGCAACGTTTCGTATATTTGGTTTCATAATATTTTTTGTTCAAAAAAACCGCCCCTGGCGGTACCCTCATATTATACCAATTAACGCCTGATTTTGATACAAGCAAATACCTATAGTGTTCATTGACTTGATTCTTTGCAACTGTTATAATTATAACTAAGTTGCAGATAGTACATTGGTACATCTGCTTATGATTGAAAGTTATTTAAGAAAAGATAAGGATACCCACAATTTTAGCTGTATCTTTCCTCAATTAAAAATACCTCACTAAATTAAGCAGAGCTACCAATCTATTATAAAAAATATGTACAAAAGATATAACAACAATAATCAAGGAAGAGGACAGAGGAATAGATTTTATGGACGTACTTCTGGAAACAGAAGGACGATCAAGAAGCTTCACCCGAGTCTTTTTGTAAATAAATCAATCGAAGAGGAGGCTCAAGTGGAACAATTGTCTTCGGTAACTTTTGCTGACTTTGCCATCTCAGATCAATTGAAAAAGAATATTCTTGATCGTGGATACACAATCCCAACTCCCATTCAAGAAAAGGCAATTCCTGCTCTTCTTGCCGGCAACGACGTAATCGGAATTGCAAATACCGGAACAGGGAAAACAGCAGCATTTCTCATCCCGCTTATCAATAAAGTTCTTGCGGACAAAAACGAAAGGGCTCTCATACTTGTCCCTACCAAAGAACTCGCGCTTCAAATTGTTGAGGAGCTAAAAGAACTTAAGCGCGGAATGAACATCGACTCAACCCTAATTATAGGAGGCGCGAGTATGTATAGACAGACTCAGGAGCTTAGACATAATCCTCATTTCGTAATCGGAACCCCAGGAAGAGTGAAGGATCTGATCCAGCAAAGGAAACTAAATCTTGAGATGTTTCAAAATATCGTACTTGATGAAGTAGACAGAATGGTTGACATTGGGTTCATTACTGACATTAAGTATTTTATCTCAATGCTTCCGAAGAAACGCCAGTCTTTATTCTTCTCAGCAACCGTATCAGGGGAAGCGGGAGAGATTCTCAAAAGATTTGTCGTAAATCCTGTAACAATTTCGGTAAAACAAAGCGATAATGTTGACAAGATTGACCAGAATATAGTGGAGCTTCAAAACGGATACAGCAAGATAGACATGCTTCACAATTTATTGGTAAAAGAAGGTTTTGACAAAGTCCTGATATTTGGCCAGACAAAATGGGGAATAGAGAAGCTGACTAAGAATCTTATCGAAAGAGGTTTTAAGGTTGCAGCAATTCACGGAAATAAATCATTGGGACAGCGCACACGCGCACTTGAGATGTTCAAGAGAAGCGAAATTCAAATTCTCCTAGCTACAGACGTTGCTTCCCGTGGCCTTGATATTGATAATGTAACCCACGTTATTAATTACGATGCGCCGGAATCTCAAGAGGATTATATTCACAGAATTGGCAGAACCGGACGAGCTGGTAAGCGGGGAGTTGCTTTGACCTTCGTTGACTAATCCGATTATTCTCCAAATAAAAATTGCTATTTTTTTTTAATTTTTTTTATGATATAATTTTCAAATGGCAGAAATAGTAAAGAAAAAAACAATTAAAAAAACCACAACTTCTCCGGTTAAGAATACTGAGTCAAAACTTACCCAACTAAATGCAATAAGTCAAATTCCTTTCCTTAGGAGCAGAAAAGCACTTCTTGCTGCTGCTTTTCTAGTTGCAGCACTCCTGGGACTTCTCTATGTCTTCAAGGGTTTGTTTGTTGTTGCGCTAGTTAATGGTGAGCCAATTAGCAGAATCGAGGTTATAAAAGCGCTTGAAAAACAAGGAGGGAAAGCTACTCTTGACAGTCTCGTTACCAAAAAGCTGATTGCGCAGGAAGCAAGAAGCAAAAATATTACAATTTCTCAGGACGAAATAGATGAGGAGATTAAGAAGATTACTGAAAATTTGAAAAAACAGGGCACGACAATCGACAAAGTACTGGAAACCCAAGGCATGACAAAAACTCAATTAAATGAAGAGATAAAGCTACAACTCTCAATCCAAAAAATGGTTGGAAAAGATCCGGAGATTTCAGACAAAGAATTAGATGAATTAGTAATTGCAAACAAGGCTCAATTCCCAGAAGGCACGACTGATGAGCAAATGCGAACTCAGTCAAGAGAGCAGTTAAAACAGCAAAAGATTCAGCAAAAAACCCAGGAATTCATTAAAAGCCTCCAAGACAAAGCAAAAGCTACCTACTTCGTCCAGTACTAAAGCCTCACTACAGCTCAACAATATCCCACTCTCAAGCCCTATCTTAGTTTGTAATAGCTTAGCTTTAATGCTATGATTAATTTACGCTTCTATGCTCAAACTATCTCTATGCTTTTTAATCTTATTTTTCATCTCCGTTCATCAAGTACTTGCAGTAACTGATCCCAGACTTTTTCCAAACAATAAATTCGGAATAAATACCTTATCCCCCGAGGCAGAAATAGATGAAGTTGCCGAGCTTGTGAATACCAATGGAGATTGGGGATACGTAGTAGTGACGATCAAGAAATCGGAAAGGGATGCCTTGAGATGGCAGACTTTCTTAAACACCACAAGGGACAAACACCTAATCCCCATACTAAGACTCGCCACTGAGTTCGATATAAATAACAACTGGCAACAGCCAGGCGAAAATGACACAAAAGAATGGGCTGAGTTTTTATCAAAGCTTCAGTTTCCTACTGCTAATAGATATATTCAGATTTACAACGAGGTAAATCGCGCAAAAGAATGGGGCGGAGAAATTGACCCTGCATCCTACGCATTGGAACTTAGGAACACTATTGATCTGCTTAAGGAAAAAAGCGATGAATTCTTCATTCTGAATGCACCTCTAGATCTTGCACTTGCCAATTCCGCTGATTCATTATCTGCAGATGAATTTTTTGCAAAAATGAATGAGGCAGTTCCGGGAATATTTGATAAGCTCGACGGATGGGCATCCCATTCGTACCCCAATCCCGACTTCTCTTCTCCTCCCGATAAGCTGGGAAGAACAGGAATAGATGGATACAAATGGGAGTTGTTTGAAATTTCTAAATTTACTAAAAAAAATCTTCCGATATTTATAACAGAAACAGGGTGGAGGAGAGGAAATGAGAGCAGTATCGGACTAAATGAAGATATTATTTCGGACTATTATGAAAAAGCATTTAGAAATGTCTGGAGCGATCCGAACGTAGTGACAGTAGCTCCATTTGTACTAGGATACCCTGAGCCTCTTTTTCACGAATTTTCTTTCAAGACAAGCGATAAAAATTATTATAAATACTTTACGACACTTAAAAACTTCCAAAAAACTAAGGGCGATCCAAGCAGGATCAATAATACATCTGATCTTACCGTTCGCGGTCCTGCAAATATTCTAATGAATGAAAGCAAGGATATCATTGTCAAATTCAGAAATCAGGGAAATTATATTTGGAATTTCAAAGAAAATCTGGATATAAGAGTAATTTCTGAAAATATTTACGCTTATGAAGTATACTGGAACAAGGAAGAGTATCTGCCTCAGGAAGAAGTAACGGCTATAGTCAAAATCAAAAGCATAGCGCAGGGAGTAAAGCCTGCGGAAGTACAGATCGTAAGCGATAATGTCATCTTGGATCAAAAAACAATTACCATTACGAGTGACAATTCATTTTCCCTTTTTATTCAACAAGTTAAAGACTTCGCAGATCAAATCGCATCATAGGCTATATTTTCTTTCTGATATACTTGAGTTGAATGAAATATCTGCTCTTATTTTTTCTTACCTTCTTATTTCTACTTCTTCCGTCGACCGCTCTTGCAGAGGGGATTTACACAACAGACAAAATGATTACCGTTGATACGGGAAGCCAGACTCTTACTGCATGGGAGGGCGGAAGAATTATTCTTCAAACCAAGGCTTCAACCGGACTTCCCAAATCTCCAACTGTAAAAGGAAGTTTTAAGGTTTATAAGAAAGTCGCACTGGGCGATATGCGTGGCGTCTCTCCCTATATCGGAAAATACCATTACAAAGATGTGCCCAATACTCTATATTTTTATCAAGGGTACGCTGTTCATGGTGCTTATTGGCACAATAACTTTGGGACAAGAAGAAGCAATGGATGCGTTAATCTTCCGCTTGATATGGCACAAAAAGTTTTCGACTGGGCGCAGGTCGGCACACGCGTTGAGGTTTGGTAATCCACCGCACGCGTCTCCTCAGGACGATGCCTCTGTGATTGCGAATGAAGTGAAAGAATCGCTTATTTAATTGTAATACCGAGATTTGAAAATGACAAGAAATGACAAGGTCCGACCTTGCATCACACATTTTTTTACTATACTGCGGATTAATTTTTTTTAATGATTATATTATTAGATAGATATTTGTCAAGGTCATTTTGACTATAATTTAAAATAATATTGCCGAAAGTATTTTTGGGGATTGGATTTTGGTATATCTTGTAAAAGTTGCTTGATGGCGGAATAGGCAAAACAGGTACACCTAAAACTCCAAGATCCAATTCTGAGAGTCTTCGTTTTATCTCCTCTGCAATTGCGGCCAGTCTTGATGGACTTACGTTATCTGATCCTATATTTAACTAATTACATCCACCAATTGCTCCTCTTAACATATATTGATCGGATGGATCTCCGGGCATACGTCCGTTTAAATCAATGTAAGAGACTTTGTAACCAATTCTTCTGGACAACGTACTGGGGCTAAAGGGTGAACTTGCCCATCTGCTGACATCCTCACTTGCAGGATTGAAACCTGCCTCAAGAACTATCCCCAAATCATTTCCCGAGCGGACAACTCTTCCACTCATATAAAATCTGTACGACCTATTTCTATCAAGTTCACGTCTCTGCGAGGGACTAAGAACCCGGGATTCAAAAAGAAGATCAGGAGCTTCAGGAATATCCGTTAAAGTCCTTAACAGATTTCCAATGGTATCAGTATGCATGCCTAACCTTACGCCGGACATGACTTCCGGTAATTCAAGTCTAACGATACTTCTAGGGACTTCTGTCGATTCTAAAACATCGCTTGAGCTAGGCATTTGCCGTGTTTTTTCAAGTTCAAATAAAGACATTTTAAGAATTATAAATCATTCGATGCAAAATGTCAAACTATAGGATCTAATTTATAGTTCTATTGGTTGATGAATTTTAGTCGATATTATCGAATTTTTTAAATTCAATGTATTGAAGAAATTATAAAATACTGATAGTCTTAATATATGGAAGAATCAAGAGACAGAGCATTTGTTATTTGGTTTGCCGACCTTTCCATAAAAGACGTAGGCCTTGTGGGCGGAAAAAATGCTTCGTTGGGAGATATGTATGCCCATCTTAAGGATCAGGGGGTTGACGTTCCTAATGGTTTTGCAATAACTTCGCAGGCTTATAAATTTTTTATTCAGGAAGCCGGACTTGAGGAGAAAATACAAAATATTCTGGATGGAATTAAAAAAGACGATATTGACAGCTTGCGAGCCGCAGGAGAGGAAATTAGAAATCTTATTCTGTCTGCCCAGCTTCCCCAATCTTTAAATGCGGAAATCGAAAAAGCCTATCAAAAATTGTGTGAACTTTATGAGGAGAATACGGATGTTGCCGTTAGATCATCAGCAACCGCGGAAGATCTTCCCGGAGCTTCTTTTGCAGGAGAACAGGAAACATTTCTGAATGTTTCAGGTCTTGAAAATCTTTTAATATCTGTAAAAAAATGCATAGCTTCTCTTTTTACCGACAGGGCAATTTCATACAGAAAAGATAAAGGATTTTCAAATACGAAGGTTTATCTTTCAGTCGGTGTTCAGAAGATGGCAAGGTCCGACCTTGCATCGTCAGGCGTAGCCTTTACGATAGATACGGAGACAGGCTTTGACAAAGTAGTAATCATAAATTCGTCTTACGGACTTGGAGAAATGATTGTTCAAGGAAAGGTAACGCCTGATGAATTCGTAGTCTTCAAACCCTCTCTTGAAAAAGGATTCAAGTCAATTATTTCAAAAAAACTGGGAGAGAAAAATAAGAAGATGATTTATAGCGAGGGAGGCTCTATTGAGGAAGCGGATGTTTCAGGAGAAGACAAGAACAGCTATTCCCTATCAGATGAGGAAATTTTAAAACTTGCGGATTGGTGTGTCAAAATAGAAAAATATTTTTCAGAGAAATACGGACACTACCAGCCCATGGATATTGAATGGGCGAAAGACGGAAAACTGAATGAACTATTTATAATTCAGGCAAGACCTGAAACCGTCCACTCTGCTCAAGCAGAAACAATATACAAAGAATACAGGCTTGATGAAAAAGGCGAAATTCTGATTAAAGGAATCGCAGTCGGCACAAAAATCGCAACAGGCACTGTAAAAGTACTGGAAAAAGCAGACGATATCGGCAAAATACAAAAAGGAGATATTCTGGTTACTCGAATCACAGACCCTGACTGGGAGCCCATTATGAAGATTGCCTCAGCAATTATTACCGACGAAGGAGGAAGGACGAGTCACGCAGCAATCGTATCAAGAGAACTAGGAATTGCATGTATCGTAGGCTCGAGTAACGCAACAAATACTCTTTCGGATGGTCAAGAGATTACCGTAGACTGCTCTTCAGGAAATGAAGGAATCGTATACAAAAATAAGCTAAAGTTTTCCGAGATTAATCACGAGCTCGGGAACCTTCCGCAAATTCGCACCAAACTGATGGCAAACATCGGATCTCCTGATGAAGCCTTCAAATATCATTTTCTTCCAGTTAAAGGCGTTGGGCTTGGGAGACTCGAATTTATAATTAACGAGACTATAAAAATTCATCCTAACGCACTTATAAATTATGAAAAGCTGACTACCAATCCTGACAATAGAGAACTGATAGAAAAAATTGATAAATTAACGGTAGGCTACTTAAATAAAATTGACTTCTATGTTGAACGGCTTGCATCCGGAATAGCTAAAATTGCGGCAGTTTTCTGGCCAAACGATGTAATTATCAGATTCTCTGATTTCAAATCAAACGAATACCGAATGCTTATAGGCGGAGAATCCTATGAGCCAACTGAACAAAATCCAATGTTGGGATGGAGAGGTGCTTCGAGATACTACCACCCTGATTTTAAAGAAGCGTTTGGTCTTGAATGCAAGGCTATTCTAAAAGTAAGAAATGAAATGGGACTATCAAATGTAGTGCCTATGGTTCCCTTCTGCAGAACCCCTGAGGAATCAAAGAGAGTAATTGAGACTGCTCGCGAATTTGGTCTTTCCAAAGAAAATGATCCGAATCTCAAAATTTATATGATGTGTGAAATACCTTCCAACATACTCCTTGCTGATGACTTTCTTAATTATTTCGACGGATATTCAATCGGGTCAAATGATTTGCTTCAACTTACCCTGGGCATCGATAGAGACTCAAGCATCGTAAGCAAAATTGAAAATGAAAATAGCCTTGCAGTTAAGAAGCTGATTGGTGAAGTAATAAGAATTTGTAAATCAAAAGGAAAGTATGTAGGGATATGCGGACAGGCTCCTTCTGATTTTCCTGACTTTACAAAATTCTTGATAGAGCAGGGGATCGAAAGCATTTCCTTGAATCCTGACTCAATTCTTAAAATGATTAAGGTGATAAGCCAAACAGAACAGAGTCTTTAAATGGCAAAGATCAAAAATATTAGAGCGTACAAAATTCTGGACTCCAGAGGTGAGTGGACAATAGAAACAGAAATATTCCTGGACAATGGAATTATTTCAAGAGCATCAGTTCCTCAAGGAAAAAGCGTCGGATCTTTTGAAGCAAAATCTGTTCTTCCCGATAAAGCAATTGAATCTATTGAAGAAACTCTCTCTCCCCTTATCATCGGCAAGAATCCAGAAGATCAAAATGAGATCGATGATATTATGATTCAAGCAGATAACACGCCTGACAAGTCAAGGCTTGGAGCTAATTCAATCTTGGGAATTTCGATAAACTGTGCCCGCGCCTCAGCTCTTGCTCAAAACATTCCTCTCTGGAAATATTTGGAAACAAAATTTAACCTTTCGGCAAATACTAACCCCAGACTTTTTCTTAATGTAATTAACGGAGGGATGCATGCAGGAAACAATCTTAAATTTCAGGAATATATTATAATTTCAAAAGGTGAAAATCTTACAAAGTCGGTAGGGCTGGGTGCTTCTATCTATCAGGCTGTCAAGAAATATCTGATAAAAAACTTAGGAAAAACCGCTTCCTGTTTGGGAGATGAGGGAGGATTCGCGCCAAATTTTCCAGATGAACTTGCACCTTTTGAGATACTCAAGAAAGTTATAGATGAAGAGGGACTTTCTGACAAGTTCGATTTAGGAATGGATGCAGCAGCAAGTAATGTGGATGTTTCCAGTCAGGAATTGATCAAGACATACGAGGAAATAAAAAAGAAGTTTAATGTTTTGTATCTTGAAGATCTTTTCGGGGAAGAGGATTTTGAAAACTTTTCAAAACTAAAAGAGTCAATTGGTAATAACACAATTATTGCAGGAGACGACCTAACTACAACAAATATAAAGAGAATGAAAATAGCCAAGGAAAAGGAAAGTATTAACGGAATAATTATAAAACCAAATCAGATTGGCACTTTAACAGAGACCATTCAGGCTATAAAACTTGCGAAGGAATGGGGATGGTTTGTAATAGTTTCTCACAGAAGTGGAGAAACAAATGATGACTTTATAGTAGATCTTGCTTTAGGAACCGGAGCTGATGGACTAAAAATAGGATCACCCGCAAGAGGTGAGCGAATTGCGAAGCTCAATAGGATTCTTCAAATACAGAGAAACGAACTAAACTAGATTAATCGGCACTCCCCGGATAAAAGCTTCTATATTTTCTATTGTACTCTCAGTAATCCTCGAAAGAGCCTCATCTGAATTAAAAGCATTGTGAGGAGTTATCAGAACCTTTGGATGATTCAGGAGAATATGATTTAGGATAAGTTTTTCGTAATCTGCCTCTTTTTTGAATTTATCTGTCAAAACTTCTGCTTCTTCAGCAAGCTCTTTTTCTTCCTCCAAAACATCAAGAGCGACTCCTGCTAAAATACCTTTTTCAAGTCCTAGCAGCAATGTTTCCGTATCGATCAGACCTCCTCTTGCAGTATTAATCAAATATGATCCATTCTTAAATTTCAATATATTCTCCTTGTTAATTAAGTGACTCGTCTCAGGCGTAAGCGGGAGATGAAGAGTCACGATATCCGAAACCTGCAAGAGTTCATCGAGCTCTGCATGTCTTATTCCCAATTTTTCTTCAAGATCAGCATTTTTGGTTCTCGAATTCACAACAATGTTCATCCCAAAACCCTTTGCAATTTCGGCAACATTTATACCTATTTTTCCCAAACCAATTATTCCCAGCGTCTTGCCATACAAGTCAATTCCGCGGAGATTGCTATGATTGAAATCAAGAACCTTGGATTGATTAATTGATTGGTATATTTTCCTGGTCAGGCTTAGAATGAGAGCAAAAGTATACTCCGCAACAGTTCTGGAGCCATATTCGGGGACATTTGATATTTTTATTCCATGACTCTTACAATACTCCTGATCAATATTATCAAAACCTGTTCCTCTGATCGAAATCAATTTAAGATTCTCCAATTTGCTTAATACATTGCTATCCAAGGCAGAATAAATAAAACACGAGATTATCTCTGAATCTTTGTAATCTGAGACATTTTCTTCCATAAGCTTTTCTTCCGAAAAAACAGCATCTGGAAATTTGCTTGACAAAACAGACTTTTCCCACTGCGCAACTTCAAAAAAACTAATTTTCATACTTATATTATATACATTATTATGTGGTTTTGAGAAGATATGAAATTAAAACTATCCGAATGTGAATGCAAATATCTGAGTGCTATTGTCTTCAAATTCAAGTTTTAGCAAATGTCTTCCTGGAGTCGGGAGATTTATGAGTCTGTACAATCTATCTGAATCAATGGTGACAACTCCGTCCTTATTATCTTCACCTGGATATTGAACTTTACCGTCAAGAAAAACCTTAACTCTTGCAGGGCTCGATGTCTTACGCATTACTAGAAATACCTCCTTTGCCTCAAAATTCACTTCAAGACTTGCTCCTTTTTGGGGATTGGCATATTCTTCCATTACATTCCAATT
>JBBUBI010000018.1:0-14666 GCA_038058335.1 Patescibacteria group bacterium | reverse complement strand
TTCTTGGCCAATCTTCTCACCCCTTCAATGGAACTAAATACAACCTCAAGCAGGGTATTATGGACTTGGGTCCTACGGGATATCCATTTGAGGATTATATTTCAGAGATTTTGAAATCACAAGGACACACGACTCAAACCAGGCAAATCTTAAGAGGCACCTGCGTGTCCCATGAAATTGACGTTATCGCCGAAAAAGACGGGAAAAGAATTGCAATCGAAGCTAAATTTCATAACGGACTCGGAACAAGATCGGATGTCCACGTAGCGCTTTATACCAAGGCTAGATTTGATGACATAAAAGAAAAAAATAATCTTGATGAAGCATGGATCGTGACCAATACCAAAGCCACTGGGGACGCAATAACTTACGCTGAATGTAACGGCATAAAAGTAATAGGATGGAATTACCCGGAGAAGGGAAGTCTTAGGGATCTAGTTGAGGAGACGAAGCTGTTCCCAATCACTGCGGTTACATCTCTAACTCAAAGTCAAAAACAAATTCTTCTCTTGCACAAAATAGTACTCTGCAAAAATATCTGTATAAGCCCCAGTCTTATTAAAATCCTTGGACTTCATCATGATCAAGAAAAAAAAGTACTAGCTGAACTAAGCTATCTCTGCAATCTAGCTGCTATTTAATCCAAGCTCAGCAGTTGACTCCACTTTTCACTTGAATTAGAGATATCTTTGACCTATAATACCGTTCACAATGAGAGAAATAGATGTAAGCGGACAAAAAGAATTAACCTCTAAGGATATCGCTGAGCTGCAGAGGCCAGCAATTTCAGTAATTTTTGATGAAAAAGTTAAATGGGATGATTTGCCATTTACAGCTGTGGTAGATTCACAAAAACTTTCTGATTTTATGCGTCATGCTGATATGAGTGATGAAGAAATCGCTGGGCATAAACTTCTTCTTTTCTGGTCACGTGGCAGAACTTTTTTAGCAAGTTATTATGGAGGAGATAAAGAAATTAAAATTAACGTAAATTTATTTTCTGACAATAAAGGAAGAAATCACTTATCAGAACTTGACCCTTCAAAAGAGGAACTGCAGAAGGTTGAGGCGAACATAAATCATCACTTACATCATGAGATTGGACATGCCGTTGAACCAGAAGAGCTTAGAAAAGGTTGGACACGAAGGACAATGCTGATGATTTTGGGAAGCTTAAGCCTACCTGAAGCTGCATTTCTTTTAAAAGAAATGAGTATAAGCAAGCCAACCTTTACGGAAGCAAGCCTTGTTGCATGGGTATCAGCAAGTTTACTAGGTTTAAGCCTAGTATGGAGAAACGGGAATGACCCTGCGGAAATTTCCGCACAACGATTTGCGCGTGAGCAAGGAGAAGACGAAAGATGGAAGGGTATTATTAAACTATCACCAAAATTTACGGAAGGTGCTTAAACATGGAAAGATCAGATGGTCCACAATATTGGTTAGAACGCTTTGCTGAAGACAGTAAAGCTATCGACGAGGAAACTAAACAACAATTAGTAAAAACATTATTTGTTGATTTTTTGGAACTAGACAGAGATGATATTGAATTCTTTTTTAATCCCGATTTAATCCCAAATGCTCAAAACCCAGAGGAGGCTTTAAGATTTGCTACCATAGGAGAGAGGGTTGGAATGTCTTATGATTCAGGAACTTCTGGATGGGATGATTCAAGATACGAAGAACGCCATCAACTTTTTATTAACTCATTTAGAGAAATTTTAGGCAATATTTACGATCGGAAAGAGTTAGACGAAATTACCGAATACATGGGCAAGGGAGATGAGAGCTTTTTGGTCATGCAGCTCTTAGGGAGAGACCATTTTGCTCAAAGAAGAATAAGGAACGCCTATTTGCCTATGATTACAAGCTTCGTACAAGTAGGAGGTGGAGACTTAACCCACACACTTTTTGATGGCGAGGGTGATGCTGTTGATCAAATCGAAAGATTAGTCGGTAGACCAGACTCCGCTGATTATTAAATTTTGTTAGATTATTACTATGACTGAGCGAATTGTAATTGAAGAAGTATTAACTTTAAGACAAGAAGCGCTTCGGTCAACAGTAGTAAGAAAAGAAAATTCTTCTGTAGGTTTTTGGGTTAGTACGATTCCTTCAGAAGTAGGTCACATACAGGGCCGTAACAGTTTTGAAACTCAAGTTTTTAAGTTTACGGGCTACGCACAACGAGTTGGAAAAACAGGAATACCAAATGTTGATTTAAAATATGATCCCGAATTAACGATTCGTTGGGCTTCTTTAGATGCTTTCGAAGAGGATCTTGACTCCGCTATTGAATACCACCATCAGGTTGTAAATGAAGTTGCAGACTCAGTCGAATCTGAAGAGCTGATTTGATTATTAAAGATTTTCAAGTTGGGCATTTGATTCCTTCGAAAGCTTTATTCTCTCGTATTTATCTGCCATGTATCCATTTGGCTTGGTGGTCAGCTTATCCGAATAAAGAAGAAAACCATTGCGGATAGTATGGTCTCCAAATCTATTATTAATTTTGTCGACAACAGTCGTGAGACTATCTTTCCTATTCACCTTATCAAACATAGAGAGCGTCAGATTGGTATTCTCCTCAAGAGAAGAAACCCAAACGCTGACCTGCCTAATATAAGAATCTTTTCTATTGAAATCTTCTCTCTCCTCAAGCAGTAAAGACCGGAATAAATTAAATACCTCACGCGAATCATCAAAATAAAAAGAATAAGTTTTTCTCTTATGTATTCCTATGTTTCCCCGCAAGGAGAATCCCATTGTCTTTGCTTTCTTATTTAGCCTCCGCAGTTTTATACAAACCTCCTCCCAGAGCTCATAAACATTCTGTAAGACTTTTCTCTTATCGTATTCATTTTTCGGCAGACAATAATTTCTACCCACGGATTTAACATCAGGTGCTTGTGTGTAGGGAATTACCTCTGAATCGTCTCTTGCTATTCCAATATTCTTGAGAATTTGAGAATAGATATTTCCGAATTCTTCTCTCAAAATATTCCCATTCACTGTTCTTAAATCAAGAAGATTGTATATCCCAAGCTTATTTAACCTATCAGCAATTCTTTCTCCGATACCACAAACATCCGTAAGTTTTGCTTTTTTGTAAACCTCATCCAGATTTTCAACCTTTATTTCAAAAATCCCGTCCGGTTTATTAAGTCCTGAAGCCATTTTAGCCAGAAGTTTGTTATAAGAGATTCCGACTGATGCCGTAATAACTTCTCCTATTTCTTCTTTGATTCTCTGTTTAATTTTAGATACCAAACTATAAGTACCACCAAATAAATGAATCGTTGAAGTAATATCCATGAAGACCTCGTCTATCGAGAAAAGCTCAACGGTCGGGGAGAAGTCCTTGCAAATATTTAGAAATTTTTTGGATATTTCGTAATACTTGACAAAATCCGCCGGAACAAGCTTAAACTCCGGACAAATTTTAAGAGCTTCGTAAGTACGTGAAGCAGTACCTATTCCAAGCCTTTTGGCTTCTCGGGAAGAAGCTATGATGCAAGTCCTACCATTTGTCGCAGTAACTCCCATGGGGCGATTACGTAAGCTTGGATCATGCTGCTGCTCAACACTTGCAAAAAAACTATCAAAATCTATATGAAGAATAGTTCTGTTTGTAGAATTGCCCACTAGAAATAAAGTAGAACATTATACGAAATAAATCAATACGACAAAAAGATTCTTAATGGATCACTTTTAAAAATCTCTAATACGTACGATTGGATATCTTCCGCTTCTACCAGGAACTAATTCAATTAGTTTATAATAATCCACTTAGATACTTGACATATACCCCCTAGGGGTATATTATAACTTTATGAAACACCATTACGAAGATGTCAGGGAAAAAGCAAGTAAACGAATTAATATAATAAAAGGTCAGCTTGATGGACTTCAGAAAATGATCGAAAATGACGAGTATTGTATTGATATCCTCAATCAAAGCCTAGCTATTCAAAACTCCCTCAGAAGCTTAGATTCAATTCTGTTTGAAAGACATTTAAGAACTCATGTTGCTCATCAAGTTAAAAATGAAGAAGAAAGAGCCATAACGGAATTAGTGGAATTATTTAAACGGATCAATAAGTAAGGATAAAAAAATAATATATCTCTATGAATGACAAAAAAATTATCATTTTAATGATCGCTTCAACGATAATATTGCTTTTTGGTGGAATTTTTTTTCTGACAAAAACTACTTCTACTCCTGAAATTAAAACTTCGCAAAATGCCAAAGCTTACGTAGCAGATCCTACGAGCTTTGATTGGGGTACGATACCCATGAGTAAAGGAAATGCCGTAAAATCCTTCACTATCAAAAATACAGGCACTGACATACTTAAATTGTACAACGTGAAAACCTCATGTCATTGCACAAAGGCATATGTCACGATTGATGGAACCGATAGTCCGAGTTTTGGCATGGAAGGTTTATCCTCGTGGACCGGAGAAGTGCTGAAAGGCGCAGAAGCAAAATTGACTGCTGTTTTCGACCCAGCATATCAAGGACCTCAAGGTACAGGACCGATAAATAGATTTGTTTCAGTTGAGACAAATGATCCGGCAAATACTAAGCTTACGTTTACTCTTACGGGAAACGTAGTTAAATAAAATGCCCAGAAAAAAAATAAAAAATAAATATAAGGAGATATTATCAAAAGCTATTCCTCTATGGTTAGTTGCAATAATACTTGTAAATTCTGTTATAACAACGGGATTTGTTCAATATTACATTACGAAGAAGAACTTCAACGCACAAATTTCCGAACTTCCCAAAGCAACAAAAAGTCCGGAAGAACTTGTCCAGATCCTTAAACAAAAAGTTTTACCTCAGAAAGGATATTTATTATCAGCTAGATGGAATGACATCGGAAAACAACTTCTTAGTTCGGGCGTCATAGATAAAACAAAGTATGACGAGCTATTTAAAGAAGACAAATATGCAATGAAGCAGATGAAATACCTTAGTAATAATTCTCATGATCACATGATGATTAACGAAAACAATTCACGCTTTATGGTAAACACTTTATGGGCACTAGGACTTGTAAATAAAAATAAAATTCTTGACGAGGGCTCCATGAAAACATATGGAAAAGTAGACTTTATGAATTTTGCCTCAACCGGCGGATGGAGTTTGGGGTCAAAACCTACAAGCGAGCTTTATTCATCATCGGAAATAATTAAACTCAACTCTCAACAGCAGGAATTAGTTAAGAAAATTGCTTTAAATACCTTTCGCTCCTGTTGTAATAATTCCACTGAATTTCCTGATTGCAATCACGGATTAGCGGCACTCGGATACATAGAGGCTGCTGTGTCTCAGGGAATATCAGAGAAACAAATTTATAAAGATCTCCTAAGTCTTAACTCATTTTGGTTTCCTCAGCAATATGTAGAACTTGCAGCGTATTTTGACTCTCGGAGTACCGATTGGAATAAGGTTGATGCAAAACTTGCATTGTCTTCTCAATATTCTTCAGCACAAGGCTCACAACAAGTACAGCAAAATATTCAAAAAGTTCCGGGTTTTAATATTCAACAGAGAGGTTGTGGAGCATAATGGAGGGATTGTTCTTCCAAACTTCGCTCATCGCTGCTTTTGTTGCCGGAATGGTGGCGCTTTTTGCTCCGTGCTGTATTACATTTCTTCTTCCGGCCTATCTAGGTAACGTTTTCAAAGAAAAAGAGAAGGTCTTACTGATGACTCTAATTTTTGGTCTTGGTATTTTTATTGTAATGATGCCGGCGGTGCTAGGAGTAGCACTTCTCTCCAAGGCACTATTTGTCTATCATGATACCCTGTATGTTGCAGGCGGATTTGTTATGCTGGCAATTGCAGCAGTTACTTTTCTAGGATTAAAATTGCCTATGGTTTCCCTCCCCGGCAGAGCTACTGAAAAAACAGATCCTCTTTCAGTTTTTATTTTAGGTATTTTCTCAGGCATTACCAGCGCGTGCTGCGCTCCTGTTCTGATCGGTATTTTGACATTAACATTTTTATCACCGAACTTCTTTGGCGCTCTGTCTATCGGAGCAGTTTATGTACTTGGCATGCTGACTCCGCTTTTTATTATCTCTGTTTTTTTATCAGGCAAAGCAAGCCGTTTTCTGTTTCTGAAAAAGCCGGTTTTACGATTTAGTTTTCTCGGCCAAGAAAGAGTACTTATTATGAGTAACCTTATTGCAAGTATCATATTCTTTGCTACAGGTATTATTATTCTGTATCTTAAAGCAGCCGGAAAACTTGGAATGGGAAATTTAGAGGGATTTACCAAAACAATAACGGGCGCCGGAAATCTTGTGAATCAATATGTCGGAGGAAATTTAATTTTAAATATCATCTTTGTGGTTTTTCTTATCTTCGTGCTATATAAAGTTGCAAAAAAAGCTTGAGGATTTTAATAATTTCTTAATTTTCTCTTTATTAGACAAAAAAATATGAATACAAAAGTAACAACGCTAAAGTTAACAGGATTGACATGCAGTGCATGCCAGAAGCTCATCAGCAGAAAAATCAAAAGCATAGCAAGTGTTGAAGACGTCACGGTTGAATTATCAGGAAAAACCCAGATCAAAGCACAAAGAGAAATATCTGAGAACGAAGTTAAAAAAGCGCTTAAAGGAACACATTACGCAGTTATAGGAAAAAATTAATATGAATCAGCCATTATCTTTCAAAGTAAAAGGAATGACATGTAACTCATGCGAGATGTTAATTTCTGAAGAATTACAAGATGTAAGAGGCATTAGTGATGTAGCCATAAACCATAAAACGGGTCAAGGATCTCTCTCCTATGATCCATCCTTCGTAACTGGCGATATAATCAAAGGTGCGGTAGCCAAAGCCGGATATGAAGCTGTTCTTCCGGATATGCAAGAACCAAATAGTAATGGTTCCGGTAGGGACATGCTTCTGTTTCAAGAAGCTACCAGAGAAACACCCCTGGAAGTTACTATTCAGACAAAAATAGAAGCAAAAGGGAAAGTATTGCAGGATGAAAATAATAATCTGATTTTTGATGGGAAATTTGACAGCAACAGCTCCACTAAAGTAACTCTGCCAAAGGGAATAGAAGAAAAATCAAAAGAATATATAGAAAATGTTTTCCGTTCGATTAACTTTTCCACCCTATTTGATAGAACTACTCATGCTAAAGTTCAGTCATTACCTAATGGAAATGCCGAGGTATTTACTCTGAAAGAACAGAAAACAGATGGGGAAAATGAAAAAGCGAATGAAAACAAAAGGGTTCAGCTTGCTCTATCAGGGATGCATTGCACTTCATGCTCTCATATTATTGAAAGGGGACTGAAGAAAGTAGAAGGAGTGAGGGAGGCACATGTTAATTTTACAGCAGAAAAAGCAACAGTTACATTTGATGAAAGTATATCTTCAAAAGAAGATCTTATTAACGCAGTAAGGAAATCCGGCTACAAAGCAGCAATATTTGATACTGCAGATACAGAGTATCAGGCAAAAAGAAGAAAAAAAGAAATAAAATATCAAACGTTTAAATTCATCATTAGCTTCCTCTTCAGCCTTCCTATGTTTTATTTTATGCTTTTTGATTTCTTCTCTTGGATTCCAGGGGAAGCATTTCTTACACCATATATAGGTGTTGTTTCATTTATCTTAGCTGCTCCGGTTCAGCTGGTTATCGGAGCAGGTTTTTATAAAGGGATGCTTTCAGCTCTTCGAATGAAGACATTTAATATGGACAGTCTAATTGCCATAGGCACTTCAACTGCCTTTATCTACAGCGTAGTCAATTTCGTAAGCTACGCTATGAATACTGGTTCGATCATCGGACTTAATGGTGCTAAAATTCCTGATCTATATTTTGAAACTGCAGCCTTCCTTATTACTTTTGTTATTCTCGGAAAGCTTCTTGAAGCGAAAGCAAAAGGAAAAACCTCAGATGCTATTAAAAAGCTCATGGGGCTTCAGGCAAAAACCGCACGGGTAATCAGAAATGGTGTTACTCAGGATATTTCTATTGATGAGGTAATCGAGGGAGATGTTATTCTTGTCCGCCCCGGAGAAAAGGTTCCCGTTGATGGTGTGATAGCCAAAGGATCATCTTCGGTAGATGAGTCAATGATCACCGGTGAAAGTCTGCCTGTTGAGAAAAATCTGAATGATACGGTAATCGGTGGAACAATAAATAAAACTGGGAGCTTTGAATTCAAGGCTACAAAAGTAGGTGCTGAGACAACACTCGCACAAATTATTCGTCTTGTTGAAGATGCACAGGGGTCAAAAGCTCCAATTCAGGCATTTGCAGACAGAATTTCCGCATGGTTTGTCCCGACAGTTATTGTCATTGCAATGCTTACTTTCGTGATATGGTATTTCTTCTTAGGAGCAACACTTGCTTTCGCATTAATGACATTTACAGCAGTTATTGTGATCGCATGCCCATGTGCCTTAGGACTTGCCACACCAACAGCTATTATGGTTGGTACTGGTAAAGGAGCAGAGCACGGAATACTTATTAAGGGCGGGGAGCCTCTTGAGGCGGCTAACAAAATCAACACGATTGTATTTGACAAAACAGGAACTCTTACCAAGGGCAAGCCGGAAGTGACAGATATTATTAGTCTTTCCGGAATGGATGAAGATGAAGTTCTCACAATTGGCGCCAGCCTTGAAAAACAATCAGAACATCCACTCGCTGAAGCCATTACAAACTATGCCACTGAAGAAAACCTTACCCTGAGCGAAGCCGAAGGGTTTTCAGCTATTCCAGGTCACGGAGTACAAGGTGATGTTGAAGGAATAATATACTATTTTGGAAATAGAAAACTTATTTCAGACATTGTCGGATTACCGGTTGAGAGACTGGATAGAAAAATGAGCCGTCTTGAAGAACAAGGAAAAACTGTGATGGTGCTTGCCAGTAAGGATGAAATTATCGGACTCATCGGTGTTGCAGATACGGTAAAAGAAACTTCAAAAGAAGCAATTGACAAATTAAAAAAGATGCGCGTTGAAGTTTATATGATAACCGGTGATAACGAGCGGACAGCACGAGCCATAGCGTCTCAAGTTGGTATTACAAACATCCTTGCAGAAGTATTACCTGAAGATAAAGCAAATGAAGTAAAGAAACTGCAGGAATCAGGGAAAAAAGTAGCAATGGTAGGAGATGGTATTAACGATGCCCCGGCACTTGCTCAGGCTGATTTAGGAATAGCAATGGGGAGCGGAACCGATGTCGCTATGGAAACGGGAGGCATAGTCATTATTAAAAATGACCTCAGAGACGTTGTGAATGCTATAAATCTTTCAAAACAAACGATGAGCAAGATAAAGCAAAATATGTTTTTTGCACTCTTCTATAATGTCATCGGGATTCCCGTCGCAGCACGTGTTTTCATGGGACTGGGACTTGTCTTAAAACCTGAGCTTGCAGGACTTGCTATGGCGCTAAGTTCAGTATCTGTTGTCGCAAATTCCCTGCTTCTTCGGCGATATAGACCGGGAAGAAGAAACTATATTTCTTCAATTGCACCTTTCTTTATGATTATCTTATTTACAGCACTATTCATCCAATTCGCCCGCTTTAGCTCAAATATGGCAACAGCAGAAGGTATAGACACGAAAGTAAGCCGGGAAATCATCAAACAAGTCTCAGGTATTCTGACAAGCGGAGCGACAAGAATAAACTTTGCCAACGGTGACCCAAAGCTCTTCATTGAAGCTGAAAGCGATGAAATTAACACATTAAAGTTAAAGGAAGGAGCTTCGACGCTCGGAAAAGATGAAATGATTGTTGGTTATGAAGAAGCAGAGATGATGAAAAAAGAAAAATTGATCGAAAAGCCCGGTGATACTATTGCTAATTTCTTCGGCGTACCTCAAATGAAAGTCGCAGGAATTCTTGAGCCTACGGGAACTCATCTTGATTACTTCCATATCGTAAATGGAGAAACACTCAATGCTCTTAATAACGCAGGAATAGTGCAGGCAATAGTGGCTCCTGATGGCTCTACAAAACTGTTTTATATGCTAAGCAGCAATACACCGGAAAAGTTAGCTAAGGAGATACAAAATGACAGTATAAATCCGATTGCTATTGGAGGGAAAACATATTATCCGGTTGCTATAGGAGCAGAAGAAGCAAAAATGATGCAGGCTGAAAATCTTTTCAAGAAAGAAGGAGATACTATCACTCCGTTCTTTGGAAACAATATTATTGTCTCCAATATCTTGCCTGAAACAAAAACAGCTCTCGATAAGATGCACTTTGTGAAAGAAGGCTTTATAATTTCACAATGATATGGTGTCCTTGAGAATGCTCAGTTGATATGATTAAATATAAGAAACAGAAGAAATTAACAGAGGCAATAAAAATGTTTAAATATAGATAATATGAAAACAAATCATTTATGGATTATAGGAATAATCATTGCCTTTATTGCCGGAGGGTTATTTATTGGAAAAGCTGATATAGCAAGTGTACTTCCATTTGCCGTTGTGCTGCTTTGTCCGGTAATGATGATTTTTATGATGAAAGACCATCATAAGCATTAATTATGAGAGAGGAGGTAGGAATATGGATAATGACAAATTGAAATATGGAATAGGAGGTTTGATTATAGGAGGTATGGCAATATGGCTTCTGACAATATCTTCCGTTAACTCTAATAACATAGGGATAATGGGAATGATGGGATTACGCACGTCAAGCATGATACAGGGATCAGGAACAATAGATGCACATTTTATTGAACAAATGATCCCACATCATGAAGATGCCATTACGATGGCAAAGCTTGCTCAAACGAAAGCCCAACGATCTGAAGTGAAACAGCTAGCGGAAAACATAATTGAATCCCAGGACAAAGAAATAAATCAGATGAAGAGCTGGTATGAAAGTTGGTTTGGAAAAGAAGTCCCAACGGGTAATCAAGTAATGAGTCAGCACGGGATGATGAGAAATAACAACAGTACGCATATGGGAATGATGGGGAATGCTTCAGATATAACAAGACTACAAGAAGCGCAAGATTTTGACCGATCTTTTGTCGAAGAGATGATCCCGCATCATCAAATGGCTGTTATGATGGCAACTATGCTTAAAAATAGCACTTCCAGGCCTGAAATGATAGAACTTGCTCAAAATATTATTGATGCTCAGACAAAGGAAATTAATAATATGCGCGATTGGTACAAAACCTGGGGATATTAAGTTTTTCGAGAGGAGGTGATAACTATGTTAAATGCAAAAGCTTTCGCAAACGCGGCTGCAACTGTTATGGCTGTTTGGGTTGTCGTCTGCGTGCTTCTTTCGTACGTTATGCCTGATTTACTTTTTGTCGTTGCTAAGTCTTGGATGCACACAATAAATCTAGAGGCAGTTAAAACTGCGTTTACTCCGGACTTGGGATCATTGGTTTTGGGATTGGTAACTGCAATAGGTCTGACTTGGGTTTTTATTTACTCGGTCATCGAAATTTACAATCGTCTGGCAAAAGAATAATTGTTTAAAGTTTAAGAATAATTATGAGAAAAAAAATTATTGGTATCATAGCTGTTATTATTTTAGTAGTTGTTTCGTACTTTACATATTCTACCGTTAGAAAAATAACAACTCCTGAAAAAGTACATTATCATGCGGGTTTTGTTGTTTTTAAGGATGATAAAAAAATTGATTTTTCCGATTTTAAATATATGAGAATAAAACCTTGTACTGAAGATGAAGAACACGAAGATTCAGATGAAGACATTCAGACTGAAAAAGCACATTTGCATGATTTTGTCGGTGATGTTGTTCATGTTGAAGAAAAAAATGCCCACTGGCGTGATTTATTTTCTAATATTAATCACAAAATTGATTACTCAAAAGCGGTTGCGTTTATAAATGGTAAGAAAGTCAGCCAATTTGAAAACCGAAAAATTCAGCCTGATGAAAGTCTCATTATTTTGATTGGAAATAATAAGAGTACTCATCTGCAAGATGCCGTATCCAAAAGTTATATTAATGAAAAAGCTGATAAAGGTGAAGATTGTTAAAATTTAAACCACTATGAATAAAAAGTTAAGGCTAATGTTCGTGTCTAAAATAATCCGGAGGGAGGTGGTTTTCTTATGATGGGTTTTGGAAATTATGAAAACATGATGGGAGGATTTGGAATAATAACTTCTATTTTTTGGATTGTTATTCTGGTTGACCTTATTCTGCTCGGCGTTTGGCTTTGGAAACTGATACAAAAGAAATAATAAAAACAGATTTATAAAATGAGCAACAAGAATTTCAAAATAAAAACAGAGGCTGCTATTACTTGTCCTAGATGTGAAGCAAAACAAAAAGAGAAAATGCCACAAGACTCATGTCAATACTTTTATAAGTGCAAGCATTGTGGAGAAGTTATAAGACCCAGAAAGGGAGATTGTTGTGTTTTTTGTTCTTATGCCGACACAAAATGTCCCTCAGAACAAGAAGAAGAGAAGGGAGTTGATATCAATGGATAAAAATAAAAAAGAAAAAAAAGAATATAGTTGCCCAATGCACCCTGAGATTGTTGAAGATAAACCAGGTAGCTGTCCAAGATGCGGCATGAATTTAGTACTCAAAGAACAATACGACACCGATCTGGAAGCTTATGAAAACTAATATAGAAACAAAAAAGTACTTTAGGCCAGCTTTCTCTTACGATCTTCTGACACCTTGTTATGATGCCCTTACGGATTTGACTGGTTTTGGAAAGTCCTTAAAAAGAAAAGTTGTGAAATTACTGGAGCTTAAAGGGAACGAGAAGGTTTTGGATATTGGGGTTGGAACAGGAACGCTTTTAATCGAGCTGAATAAATCTTATCCTAATCTGAATTTAGTCGGAATAGATCCTGACCAAAAAGTTTTAAAAATAGCCAAATCCAAACTCGCTAAATATAAAGTGAGAGCAAGCTTAAACAAATCTTTTGCCCAAGATCTTCCATTCCCTGATGAAAACTTTGATCTTGTAGTAAGTACTCTAACGTTTCACCACATACCGAGTCAGGAGAAGAAAAAGGCACTTGGGGAAATCTATCGGATTTTAAGAAAGGGTGGTGAATTTTTACTGGCTGATTTTGGAAAACCTAAAGGTCCAGTTTCCTATATTTTACTTCATTTGGGGAGTATATTTGATGGTGGGGAAGAAATGAGAGCCAACCTTCGCGGCGAATTACCAATAATGCTTAAAGAAAAAGGGTTTGTTGTAGAAAAAATTGGCAATAGACATTTGGGAATAGAATTTCTACTGGCCAGAAAGGACAACTTATGAATAAAATGAACAACACCTTGGGAAAAATCTACACTTGCCCAATGCATCCGGAAGTAACTTCTGACAAGCCTGGAAAGTGTCCTAAGTGCGGAATGAGTCTTGTTCAAAAAGGAAAAAAAACGGATCATTCAAGCATGGATCATGGACAAGAAGCGAAGCATGCAGAAAGCTCCGGATTATACACCTGTCCTATGGACCCGGATGTAATTTCCGATAAGCCGGGCAACTGTCCAAAATGCGGCATGAAGCTGGTTCCGATGATGACCACTGAACACGGCGGGCATGAAGAACATACCTCAATGGAATACGAGTTCCGTAAGCGTTTTTTTATAACCTTACCTTTCGTAGTATTTACCATGCTACTTTCCCCAAATATTCAAAAGTGGCTTTCTTTGACTTTAGATTTTTCCGGTCGGGACATAGTGCTTTTTGTAATCGGCACCTTTATATTTTTCTTTGGCGGGTTACCATTTTTCAAAGGGGCAGCAGGGGAAATTTCGCGTAAAAACCCGCAAATGATGACTCTGGTTGCATTTGCTATCAGCGTAGGGTATACATTTTCCGTGGCTGCCACTTTCCTTTTCCCAGGTGAATCCCTCTATTGGGAAATTGCAACTTTAATTTCTGTCTTTCTTTTGGGACATTGGCTTGAAATGCGTGCCGTGCGTGGTGCAACTGGAGCTCTTTCCGAACTTGCAAAGCTCATTCCCCCTTCGGCACACCTTTTGAAAAACGGATCCATACTTGATGTAAAAACTTCTGAAGTAAATCTTCATGATATTGTTTTGGTAAAACCTGGAGAGAAGATTCCTGTTGACGGGATTGTGCTTAAGGGGGAAAGTTCTGTGAACGAATCAATGATTACAGGAGAATCCAGACCTGTTGACAAGAAAAAAGGAGATAAAGTTATTGGCGGAACAATTAATCAGGACGGCTCACTTACTATTGAAGTTGCTAAAACCGGAGCCGATACTGCAATTTCTCAAATTATGAAGCTAATTCAAGACGCCCAAAGCTCAAAACCAAACGTCCAGCATCTGGCTGACCGTGCGGCCAGCGTATTATTTTACGTCGCCCTTTTTGCGGGAACGGCTACATTTATTGTCTGGTTATTTGTTTTGCCTCAGGGAGCTGTCTTTGCTGCTACTGCGGCTGTAGCTGTCGTGGTTGTTGCCTGTCCGCACGCCCTCGGGCTTGCTATTCCAACCGTTACTACCATTACCTCAACCCTTGGAGCCAAAAACGGCATCCTCATCAAAGAAATGAAGGGTTTGGAAATTGCTCGTAAAATTGATTACGTGGTATTTGATAAAACCGGTACTCTCACACAGGGAACCTTTGGTATAGCCGATATTGTTATCAGCAAGAACTCAAAGCTT
>JBBUBI010000017.1:0-9705 GCA_038058335.1 Patescibacteria group bacterium | reverse complement strand
CGTCAAGAAAATTAAAAATAATTTTTGGAATTTTAAATCCTTGAATCTGCGCATTCGGAAAGCTATTTAGAGTTTTCAGTGTGAGTTCTTTTTCTTCCCAAAATAAAATATTTGTATTTTTAGAATTTTTGTTAAATATTTCAACAATCACGTCAAGCTTCTTGCTCTGCTTGTTTTTTGAAAGAAAATTTTCAACTGTCAGATTCTTTTCTGTAAAGAACATATCCGTGCTCTCAAAAAAATTTAATAGCTGATTTTGATCAAGGCTTGACCCTTCCATGCTAAGTGGATTTTTCATTTCTGATTTCAGTTGAAAAAATTGTTCTCGTGACTCGGCGACATTGTCTCCGTGGATTATGGTAATCATTTCGAGTTTTTATATTTTTTGAGCAAAGCATTTGCATCATGCCCAATATGTCTTTTTTGTCCCCTGTGAGAGAGCAGTGCGCCTGAGAAATTTTTTGGAATATGCAATAGCTCATGAATTATCGCCTCAGACTTCCCGTCTTCATTTAGTCGATCATAATACTTTGAAAGAACTTCAATAACGTAAGCAGGTTTTATTCCCAATGCATTTTGAAATATCTTCGGCATAGCCCAAATTCTGGCATAAGCCCTTGCCTTGCTGCCCTCCGTTCGATAGCAGAAGATCCTTGAAGTGTCTATATGAGAAAAGTCTAAAGCTTTAGTAATTTTTTTTAATTCTTTTCTTACATCCTTTGCTTCTGTCCATTCCAGTTTTTTTGCTTTCATTTATTTTGACTTTTAAGTTTTTACTTTTGATTTATTTTATGTGTGCTTGTCTGCCACATACGATGCTCCGTAAGCCTCAGGCTTGGTTTTGGCGACATATCCATTACCAGTTACCATACCAACAACCTCTTTGATCATGTCTCTTGTGTCTCCGTGCTCTCCAACATCAATATGAATTTCGAGATTATACTCGGGCATTTTTCCATTCAAGTGTTTTTTAAGCAAGGGGACGAATGTTGAAGCAAAATCAAGCGACCCCATCGTCTCTGCATAAATTTTCTCGCGAAGACTATGGATATTTGTGATTGTAAATCTCTTCCAGAAGTATTTTCCTCCTGTTCCCTTGCGGTGTACAAGAATTGCGGTAACTAAACTTATTGTTTTCGTACCGTTCTTCGGACCGCTCTTTTCATGCGAGTCTGTTCCGATTACAAGGCTATATTCTGCTTTTGAATCTTCCTCAAGAAATGATTTAATAAAAGTAATTACTTCTTCAATCTTAAGCTGTCCGTGGGTAATGCTTTGATAAAGTCCGTTCCTGTCATGACTCTCGTCCATATTTTGGTAATTATACCATATTTAGCCTCAATTTTCAGGCACATGAAATCCTAAAATCCTAAGAATTCCTCGCACCTTAATTCCCCTTGAAGATAATACTTTTATAAACTCAAGCGCTCGTGGCGTATTCAGATCGTCTTCAACAAGTTCTGTAATTTTTTTCATATCATCGCTTGTCAGCTGTTTGCTTGCGTTCTTTTCTTCTATCAATATTTTTCTTACAATTCCCGCTGATTCCTCAAGATCAGATTCCATATACTCCCATGGATTTCTGTAGTGGTGAGAAAGAAGATACCATCTTATTTCATTTGCCGAATACATTTTGAGCAAATCCCTCACCATTACTAAATTTCCTAAAGATTTTGACATCTTCTCACCGCATGACATTACCATTGCAATATGCATCCAGTATTTTACAAAAGGCTTCTTGCCGGTATAATTCTCTGATTGAGCAATTTCACTTTCATGATGAGGATATATAAGATCCTTACCGCCTCCATGAATATCGATCTGTTTACCCAGATATTTATGAATCATCGCAGAACATTCAATGTGCCAACCAGGCCTTCCATCTATCATACCCTGAGCGGAGTCGAAGGGCCATGAGGGCTCCTCATTGTTCGATTTTTGCCACAAAACAAAATCAAGAGCGTTTTTCTTGTTAGGATCGTCCGGATCTCCTCCGCGCTCCCTAAGAAGAAGTCTCATTTGTTCATCAGTATACTTCGACAAATGTCCATAATCCTTGTCTTTTGATATATCAAAATAAATATTCCCATTACTTTTGTATGCAAACTTCTTGCTGAGTAAATCTTCGATTATATTTATCATCTCATCGATTGAATCCGTTGCTTTTGTGTAATGAGTAGGGAGGAGAACATTAAGCGCTTTGAGATCATTAAGAAATATTTCTGTCCAATAATTTCCGAGCTCTTTCCAGTCTCTTTTTTCCTCTTTTGCTTTTTTCAGAATATCATCATCAATGTCTGTGACGTTCTGAACGTAATTAACTTTGTATCCTTTGTGCTTTAGGAAACGCATCAGCACGTCAAACGAAATATAGACAAAAGCATGTCCCAAGTGGGTAGTATCATATGGAGTAATTCCGCATACGTAAATCGAAACTTCAGTTTTCCTAAGAGGTTCAAATATTTCTTTCTTTTGTGATAGGGAATTGTACAATGACAGCATAATTAAATCAGGCGCAAAAAAACCCTATTGCTAGGGTCTTTTCGGGGCCATCTTCCTTGCGGAGGATTTTCCTGCCGTTCTAATACTTGCGTATTAGAGGGTTTCTATACTTTACTCTTTTGTTACGCACATGTCAACATTACAAATAGTGTCAAAGTATACCAAAATTTGTGACCCACGATTTGATTCTTACGAACTCCATTATAGAGGAATTTATCGAGACGCTCAAGAATTGGCAAATTATTTTTAAGCAATATCAAGCTGCCATAAATTACCAAACAGTTTAATTACCTTAGACCTGACCATCTGGGATGGAGCTTGTTCTTAACCCGCCAGCTGGCGGGCCGAAGAGTTTGAACTGTTTTCTAACCTAACTATAGCCTTGCACAGCTTAAATAAGGACGATTTCAAGTTTTTTTCTTTGGCTGCCCAAGAATTCAATCCTCTTTAGGTGGTTCAGAAGCGTGTAAATGTCCAAGCCGCCAGCTATTATCAATCCTCTGCCATAAAATTGAAATGGCTGTTACACTTGATGTTTCGGAACTCCCATCTTTCATCGAAGTTGTTTCGGTAGCCGTTATTGTTTCCAAAGTATTGTTACTATCGATAAAGATAAAGTCTCTTGTCTGGACACTGTAATCAATACTTTTTAACCCCTTTTTCATCCCCATTTTTATTCGAGTTTCAAGCATATCGTAAGTTTTTATTTCACCATTCCAAATGTTGCGATAATCAGAAGAGTTAAGATGCATTGACACCCCCTTCATAAGTTCGCCACTTCGCAAGGCCGTGAGCAATTCATTTTCAGCTTGCAATACTTCTGATTTAATTTTCCTCGTGTCCATACTTTTCTTTGGCGGCAAATTCTTTTTTAATTGATGACAGCTCTAAAAAGTTTATAGCTATTCTAACCTAAAAGAAACAGCCACCCTATCACCGACATCCAGTTTTTCTTTGTTCCGCACAGCCGCCTTAAGTGCGACAAAAAAGTCGCCGCCTTTCTTCATCATAAGCTTAGTTTTCCAATGTGTCTTGCCGACATGCGCGGTGATGGGGTACATACCCCATGCGTGTCTTCGCAGCTTGAGTTCTTCGGTATGTTTTTTTGGTACTGCAACATACATCCAGCCGCCAGGACCGAGGAATCGTTGCGCGGTGCCCGTAAAAGAAATGTCCCATTTCATGTTTTATATTTTAGTGACCCCTTTCTTAGGTGGTATGTTAGCGCAAGCCCGATACAATGGCTTAACTTTTTTACTGGAAGTTTCTCATTAAGTCTGAAGTGGATTGCCCTGTTTTTTTCATAAGTAAATTCAGGGTAGAATTTTTTGAAAGTGGGAACTAAATTTGTTGTGCATTTAAAATAAATTGCATAGTCATTTCCTAAAGATTCTTTCCAGTTTATTCTTACAGTACTTCCACTTTTAGTTTTGGGAGTTAAATAGCTTGGCTCTCCCCATTTAAGAGCTTCTTCTAATTCTCCAACCCCTTTTGTTCTGGCTGCTGTGTCAAAAATGATCCGACGCAAAAACATTAATTTAGTTCTAAATTTTATAGGATATGCGGAAAAAACGGCAGCTACTTCTGGATTATTGAATTTTTTATTTAACTTCGTCATGCTATTAAAATAGCACGTATTACTCTGTTTGCTAATTCCTCACTATATGCCACAAAGTAATTATACAATAAAACTCACTAAACGGATTGACAAGATTATAATACTTGATATACTTAACTCAGAAGTTAACTATTATGACTACGCCCCACATCCCACAAGATTTAGACAGGGTTTTTGAAGCCCTTGCCAATGAGCACAGGCGAGACATCATTTACGTTTTAGGTCTGCAACCTTACTCTATACAGCAACTCGCTACTATGAGAGGCCTCACCTTGCCTGCAATTTACAAGCACATAAAAATACTCGAAAGCGCGGGTTTGATAATTCGCAGGAAAATCGGCAGGATCAATTTTCTTACCCTCAATCGGAAGTCTCTGCGTGGCCTTCAGGATTGGCTCATGAAATACCACGCCTATTGGGGTACCAACGAGGAAACACTCGAAAACTATACTCAATTTTTTAAACAGATAAAAAGTCGAAGGGAGGTGAAGAAAAAATGAAAAAATTTGTGTTATTAGCTGTTGGTTATGAGAACCCAACCAAGGAGATCATGGACGCGTGGATGAAGTGGTTTGGAGAAATAAAAGAGCATATAGTTGACAGCGGTAATCCGTTTGGACCTGGAAAAGAGATCACAGTCGGTGGAGTCAAAGGACTGCCGCATGATAAAGGGGCAATAACCGGCTACACAATCATCAATGCGGAAAGCATGGATGGAGCCGTAAAGCTCGCCAAAAGCTGTCCGATAATCACCAGCATGCGAGTTTACGAAGCTATGTCAATGTAGGGAACCTTGTAAAGTAAAGGCAATAGTTTGTGAAGAGGTATCTCAATCTTGGGGATACCTCTTCATGGTGGGTGAAAAGTCCGAATCCCATGAGGATGTGTCTAGATTGAGGAAAATACTGAAGCTAGATTTTATTAAAAAATGATGTGAGCCATACGTGTCTAGCACCGATTCGGCCTTATAGCTCACATCCTACATCATTATATCATCTTAAGGCGACTGTCCCATCATCGAGGCTAAGCGAGACAAATGATACACCTCATGAGGCTATTATTTTAAGGCTCATTGATATAGTTTAATATATTAAGAGTTTGCCCTATCCGAAAGATTAAAGATTAGTACGAGCAGAATTTACTAAGGGGTTAAATTGTTCCGCCTTAAGTTGTCCTAAGACCCCGCCCCTTCTTTTGAAGGGGCTTTTGGTGACTTCACACATGACGGTTCAAATATCTGATAAAATGAACGTATGAACAAAAAACTTTGGTATATTCAGCAACTTGATTTGTTTAAGGGGTTAGCAAAAGATAAATTACAGGGAATTGAATCCCTTTTTGCAATGAAGGAATACTGCAAAAGAGAAGTTATTTTCGAACCCGGAGATAAAGATAAAGTATTTTTAGTAAAAACTGGACAAGTGGAGCTATATCAGATAACTCCTTCTGGGAAAAAAGTCATCGTTGAACGGCTTCTTCCAGGGAGTTTTTTTGGAGACTTGGGTACGGATGGTGATTCAGAATTATTTGTCGAAGCAACTACTGACTCTTATGTGTGCTCACTCAATAAAGATAAGTTTTTCTCGATGGTTAGTCAGTATCCTGAGCTTTCAGAAAAATTGATGAAGCAGCTATTCAATCGTTTAACACATGTTGAAAAGAGAATGTCATCTATTGCCTCAGATAGCGCATTTCAGAGAATAATCAAGCTGCTTTTAAACCTAGGCAAAAAGAAGGCAGATGATTCTATGATCGTTTCAGAGAAATTCACTCATGAAGAACTTTCTCAAATGCTAGGTATCTCACGCCAAACCGTAACTACACTCATTAACCAACTTGAGAAAAAAGGGCTTATTACCAGGCAGGGAAAATCAATTCAATTTGACCCTACGAGACTCAAACAGTTTTCAACTTCTTAATTTGTCCTACAGCTGACAGAATTTCCTTTAAATTCTTCATATCATCATTGTATGAAAGGTATTACAGTTTGTTGTGATGACGAGACATCATTAGAAAAAACACTCTCTCAGTTAAAATCCAAAAAAATAAGATCATCGGAAAAAACCTCTGTTATTTCTTTGATCTCTAAATTGTTTACAACCAGACAAGAATTAAAATTAGTAAATGAAAGGGGGTGAATATATGAAAACATCTTATATAGTAATTGGAATAGTAGTGCTGGTATTAGCCGGTGGAGGATTTTTCGTGCTTAATAACTCAAACTCTTCCACAACTGAAAATCAGGTAGCTACACAACCAAATTCGATACAAAATGAAGCTGAGAATTCACAGCCTGCCGCTCAAGCTGATGACTCATCGCTTTCCCAAAGATATGTTGATTACTCTGAGGCAAATCTGGCAAAAGCAACGGAAAACGATGGCAAAGCAGTGCTATTTTTTGCAGCACTTGCATGGTGTCCATCATGTCAGGCAGCGGATAAAGATATACAGGCAAACTTTGACAAAGTCCCAGCAGATGTCACAATTTTACGAGTGGACTATGACACCGCAAAGGACTTAAAACAGGAGTATGCAATAACCATGCAGGATACTTTCATTCAGGTTGATAGCCTTGGAAAGGAAGTAACAAGATGGAATAGCGGAGGACAAGGAGTAAAAGCATTACTTGCCAACCTTAAATGATGCTGATTTGATATTAGGAGCAGCAATAGTAGTTGAGCTCCTAATACTAGGTAAGCATATATCTATGAAACCATTCAATATTTTTATTGCGTTAATTTTTGTAGTAATTGTAAGTGGGTTTATTTTCTTCAAAGATAACCTCATATCAGGACCAAACTCTTCCTCACAAAACTCTCAACAGTTACTCGCCGACAGAATAAATTATTTGGATTATTCAAGCAGCAATCAAGCACTTTCTCAAAAAAAAGGTAAAACTGTTTTATTTTTTGCAGCAACTACCTGGTGCTCTAATTGCATAGCTTTAGAAAAAGAAATAAAAAACAGATTAAGTGAAATACCAAAAGATGTGATAATTCTAAAAGTTGATTATGATAATGATAAAAAAACTAAGACAAAATACGCAGTTACTATGCAGACAACATTGGTTTTACTAGATAGTAATGGCCGTGAAATAAAAAGATGGATTGGAACTGATTTTGACGATTTGTTAAATAATTTAAATTAATATGTTCTTACTTATACCAATTGCATTTATATCAGGAGTTTTAACAGTTTTTTCACCATGCGTTTTGCCAATTTTACCGATAATTTTAGCTAGCGGAATTGATGGAAAAATATGGAGAATAAGAGGTATTATTACAGGTTTAGTTTTAAGCTTTACAATAGCTTCCCTTCTGTTAGCTACGATTGTAAGAGTTTTTGGTGTGCCAGTTGATGTAATACGTAATTTTGCCGTAGTACTTCTTATCATTTTTGGACTTAGTATGGTTTTTCCAGTTATTTGGGAAAAGGTACAAGTATTTATTGAGCGATATTGGCGAGTACAACCAGCACAAACTCAAGGTAATGGATTTGGTGGAGGTTTTATAACAGGAGTTAGCCTTGGAATTGTTTGGACCCCATGCATTGGTCCGGTTGTAGCTGCAGTTGCAACACTAGCCGCAGTTAATTCTTTTTCGTTTATGACAGTTGCTGTTTCATTTGCTTTTGCGCTGGGTACCGGAATTCCATTGTATTTTATAGCAAAAGGAGGAAGTAGGATTACTTCAAAGCTTGGATTCGTAAAACAAAACAATCAAAAAATGAGACAAATTTTTGGAGTAATAATTCTAGCAACGGCACTATTTATATGGATGGGAGCAGATAGGGCGCTTCAAGCATGGACACTATCACATTTGCCGGAATCCTGGACTCAGCTTGCATCAACCTTTGAGAGCCAATTAAATGTTGATGAATCTTTGAAAAAACTCAGAAGTGATGAATCGGTTGAAAAAGCAGAACCTGGGACAACTGTTATAAAAGATGTGCCTTTGCAATCAGATTTCACTGGTGCAAAAGTGAAATCAGAAGATCTGTTACAAGGCTGTCATGGAAAAGATTGTATTCCGGCAATTTCAAATCCTAAATTTGACAACGTAGGTGATGTAGCATGGCTAGCTGATGAAGATACTGTGCTAACAATTTCACATAAAGGAATCAATCGAGCATATCCCCAAAAAATTATGAATTGGCATGAGATCATAAACGACACAGTTGCGAGTGATCCAATTGCCATAACCTTCTGCCCGCTATGCGGATCCGCTGTGGCATTTGAGCGGAAAGTTGATGAAGTAATTACTGAATTTGGGGTATCGGGAAAACTGCATAATTCAGATCTTGTCATGTACGACAGATACGAAGGGAATTTATGGCAGCAAATAACAGGTGAGGCTCTCGTTGGGCCTGCTGCAAGACGGAACGAGAAGCTAAGACCCGTACTACTTAGTACAACAACCTGGAGTGAGTGGAAAACTGATCACCCAAATGGGGAGGTTCTTTCAAGAGATACAGGACATAATAGGAATTACGATCAATATCCATACGGTACATATGAGGAAAACGACGAACTTTATTTTGGCGTTAAGGGTTTGAATAAACAACTTCAGATAAAAACTGTTGTCTATGGAATTGAAATTGGGAATCTTGCAAAAGCATACCCAGAAGATGTTATCAACAACAGACAAACTATTGAAGACAAGATAGGAACGACACCCATATTGATTGAGAGAACCTCGTCAGGTGAAGTAAAAGTGACAAACACCCAAACCGATGAGGAGATCATCCCTCTGCGATTATTCTGGTTTGCCTGGGCTGCTTTTCATCCAGATACAGAGCTTTATGAACAATAAGAACATATGAAACCTATCAAAATGAAAGCAACATTAACTTGTCCTCACTGTAATAAAAACCAGATAGTAGAGATGCCTACGGACGTGTGTAAATATTTCTATATTTGTTCGCATTGTGGAGAAAGAATAAAAGCAAAATCAGGAGACTGTTGTGTCTTCTGCTCATACGCTGACACAAAATGTCCTTCAAAACAGCAGGAGGGAGGTGAAACTGTATGGTAAAAGTAAAAGTATATTCCACAACCACATGTCCCTACTGCCATATGTTGAAAAGCTATCTTAAGGAAAAGAATATTCCGTTTGAAGATGTGCTGATTGATGAGCAACCAGAACAAATGAAAGCATCAATTGATACCTGTGGCTCAATGGGCGTTCCATGTACTCATATTACAAAAGACGATGGGAAGCAAGTCGCTATTTTAGGATTTAATAAAGAGGCTTTAGATAAAGAATTAGGTCTATAAGTAATCTTTTAAACTTATGAAAGGGGTGAAATAAAATGGATAGTAATCAATTAAAATGTCCCATGTGTGGGGGACAATTCGGCTCTTCCGAAGAGATGGATGAACACGCAAAAGAAGCACATGCCAGTCAAGCCAGCGAGAATCAAGAGCACTCAATAATGTGCTCAAAGTGTGGCATGAAGGCAAAATCCCAACAAGCATAATCATCCTAATCGAAAATACCCAATGGGTCTGGGTGGAATACTACAAGATGTGTGACCCCAGAGGGAGTCGAACCCTCGATTTTCGGGATGAAAGCCCGACGTCCTAG
>JBBUBI010000016.1:0-16315 GCA_038058335.1 Patescibacteria group bacterium | reverse complement strand
GGAGAAATTCATTACATCTGTTGTAGAAGCGTGAGGTAAAGTCCCAGCCTGATTCAAGCTCGGATGAATGCGCATAGCCAATGTCGCGGTCACCGTATCTATTGAGTCCGTATTTTTCAACATAATGATTATAGAGATCTGAGTTATTCCACACCCAGTCATATTCCTTTCGGGCAATTTCCATCTTCTCCTTGAGCCACTTTAGGTGTCCGAATGTTGATGCGGGTCTTAGAATAAGATCTCCCATTGCGCGAATTTTTGATCTTACCTTATTCCCGTTGTTGAAAGTTTTATATACATCAAGAATCATGGATGTCAGAAAAGGAGGTTGAGATCTTCCGACTGAAGCGTGCGAGTTGAAGTTGGGTATTATCCCATATTTATCAAAAAGATATGCGAAGTTCTCTACCATCTCCTTCATGATCCATTCTCTTTTTGTGCCCATGAGGCCGCGGAAAATAAAAAAACTGTCCCAGTAGAAAATGTAAGAAAATTTCTTGTCGTTCGGTGTTACGAAATGATATGGAATTTTGAGGAAATTGTGGTTTATCTTTTGTTTTTGCGGTTTTCTTATGATCTCTTTCCAATAAGAGTCAATATAATTTAAGCAATCACGAAAATCTTTGCCATAATCTACTTTAGGATTTATTTCTTTTATCATTATAGGAAAAGATAATCTAATGATTTTTGGAAACTGCACTGTTTACTGATATATAAATTTATCGATCATGAGCTTTTGGAGGTCTTGAGTTTCGCCATCGTATCCAAGCGCCCATATTCCCACTCCGCGCAAATCCTTTTTGTTTATAAAGTCATACTTGATAGATAGAGAGCGTACGTTGTCAAAATGAACTATCCTTTCTCCTCCCCTATCGGTTTTATAAACGTAATAGGGGGTTTGAGCAGTTTCATCCCAGGAAATATTAAGATTCGCGCTTTGCTGAGCAATTATCCCATAAGGAACGCCCCTTGCCATGCCTTGAGATTCCGCGATTGAGTTCTGTGGCCAATCGTATCCATAATATGGAAAAGCAAGTATGAGCTTTTCCGGACCCACCTTTTCTAAATAATTCTGAACATAGCCGATGACATTTGTCGCTCCTCCCATTGGCGAAACTGGCCCTGCTCCGCCGGATGGATGGTGTACATCATAGCCCATGATTACAAATGCCTCAATATTCTTGGAAAGTGCAGGGATATTGAATAGCCCTTCCCCATCAGCTCCTGAAACTAGATAAGTATCAATGGTAAGCACAGCATTTGGGATCTGTCTTTTCATTTCGCTGTTGAGATTGGCTATAAGTCTTGTGAATCCTTCTCGGGCCGCATCAGTTGGAGTGCCTACATATTCAAAATCAATATTTATACCATCTAAGTTTTTGGAATTGATCAGATATAGGGCATTTGCGATAAAGGCTTTTTGCGCATTATCTGATTGAGTAAGTCTCTCTATGTTCGCGCTGTTAAATGCTTTAAGCGTCAAGTATATTTTTATATCATCCGATCGTGCTCTTTTTATGAGATCATCCAGATTGGGATCCTTCCACATCGACCATCCGTTGGGCCTGTTATCAGCCTCTCCGGTAATTATATTTCCATCTCCTCCTACCTCAAGACCAAAAAGACTAATTGAAGTTAGCATGGAAATATTCACTTTATCTTGCTTGGATAGCATCCAGGAGGGGAAAAATCCCAGGACTTCTTTTTTGGGCTTTCCTGTGACAATAAGCTTCACGCTTGATGAATCTGCGGAAAAAATTTGAGTGGGATCGTAAGGATTGGAGTTGGCATATACGACAGGAATAATATTTTTATTTTCTAATGACTGGATCTCCGAAACAGATTCCTGAGTACTTAAATTTACAACTTTGATCTTATTTTTTTCAAACAATTTGGGAGCAAGAAATATCGCTAACAAAAATACGGATAACGAGAATGTGAAGATATATTTTTTTCTTCCTGATAATATGGATCTGCCGATTTTCAAAAACGCAAGCGTTTTGTTTTTTGTATTACCAGAGTATTTGAGGATTAAATTCTTAGAACGTGAGAATCTAGGTTTGTCTGTAAATTGTTTGATCGCCTCATCAAATTCTTCATTTGTCGCACCGACCTCTTTGACATTTTCGCGCAGCTCCTCTAAAACATGCTCATAATCGGGTCGCAATCTAATATATTCTTTGACTAATCTGATATATTCATCGCGCATTTTATATATTTAGTATGAGTTTTTAGGAGACTATTTGTCAAGCTAATTCTCCATGATTTGGTAATGCAATTTGAGTTAGGATAACAAATTCACTATACTTTAAGCAGTGAAGGATTTGACAAGTTATATTGATGAATATCTTGAGTATCTTGAGATTGAAAGAAACTGCAGTAAGCTAACCATCCGCGATTACAGACACTATCTAAAAAGCTTCAACAATTGGTTCTCCGAAAATATGAAGGATAAGAGTATCAAGGATTTGGATTTGGCGACTGTTCGAAAATACAGAGTTTATCTCTCCAACAGAACTGATGCCAAGAATATGACGCTCAAAAGAATTACTCAGAATTATTATGTAATTGCACTTAGATCTTTCCTAAGGTATCTATTGAAAAATGATGTCAAGACCTTGGAGCCTTCCAAGATTGATCTGCCAAAAGCGGAAAGCAGGAGTCTTAAATTTCTTGAGAAAGATCAGGTCGATAGGCTTGTAATGGCTACTGATACGTCAAAAGTCGATGGACTTCGGGATAGGGCAATTCTTGAACTTCTCTTCTCTACCGGTCTTCGTGTTTCAGAACTTGTGTCTCTCAACCGCGATAAGATAAATCTTGATCGGCGTGAGTTTGGCGTGATCGGAAAAGGTGATAAATCAAGATTGGTTTTCGTGTCCGATAGATCTGCTTCATCTCTTGAGGCGTATCTAAAGACAAGGGAAGATGTCTATAATCCCCTATTCATAAGATATTCGGGAAGAGAAATTTTGGAAAATCGTGGAGAGAAAATGCGACTTACTGCAAGAAGTGTTGAGAGAATTGTAAAAAAATATGTAAGACTTGCTCGCATACCGGTCGATGCGACAGTGCACACACTACGTCATTCTTTTGCAACGGATTTACTTACCAATGGGGCAGATATTCGCTCGATTCAGGAAATGCTGGGACACAAAAATATTTCTACCACTCAAATTTATACCCATATCACAAATAAACAATTAAAGGATGTGCATGGAGCTTTCCATTCAGGAAACAAATAGTTACTAGTAAATTTCGTAGGTGAGGGAAATGTTTATTTTTACACTACTCTCCCCTGTCGGGATTTCGGTTTTTTCCTCAGGTGCTCCGCCTACTCCGCGTGATACATCAAGTGCAATAAATCTAGGAATTGAATCTTGAGATTCCAGAACATTTATAATCCTCCCAAGTCTTATTCCCGTCACTTTGGCAATATTTTCAGCCTTCTGCTTAGCATTGCTGACAGCCTCTTTTCGGGCTTTTTCTTCAAGCTCTGCTTTGGCCTTATCCGAAAACCCAAACTGAATTTGTCCCACCAAATTTGCTCCGCTTCCAGTAATTTCATCGATGACGCTATTGGTGTCTTTTATTTTTTTAATTTTCAGATCGATATTTTGTGTTACTGAATAACCCGTGATTCTCTGTCCTGCGTCATAATCGTAATTGGGATTTACGGAATAATTTGTAGTCTTAATGTCTTTGCCTGAAATATCAAAGTCCTTCAAATTTTCTAGAATTGCATTGATCGCGGTGTTTGTTTGGCTCTGAGCGGACTCAACTGTCGATGCATTCTTAGTCACGCCAAAAGAAATAGTCGCTTGATCCGGCGCTTCTGAAGCGCTCCCCTGCCCTTCGACTACAAATGGAGTGTCTTTGATGGTATTGATGTTGTTGACGGTAAATGGAATCGGTCCTGCAAGTTTGGTATAAATAAAAAGAAGGATGAAGAAGAAAAATATCGCGCCTGCCGCTTGACTTCCCGGATGTTTCAAATGCTTGTCCACTTAGGATATATTACTAGCTTAGCTTTTGTCTGTCAATGATTTCCAAGTAAATCCAGCTTCTCTGCGTGCATCATTTAATTTTGCCTGAGCTATTTGCCATGGGTGCGCTCTGCGAGCCTGAGCTTGTTTTAGTCTTATGTAGTTATTATTAAGTGGCATTTCGGCTACTTTCCATAGCTCTGGATTGTCTGGGCATCCGGAACATATCTGTGGCCTATGATTCTCTGGATGTTTCAGCGGATTATTTGGGCAATCCGATGGTTTCCCGTCGATACCTTCTAGAGGACAGTCATCTAATTTCTTCGGATCAAGAGGATTAGGCTCGTTTATTCCTACCAAGCCGTCAAGTGGTATTTGCGCTCTTTCCCTTTCTGCCATAAAAAAACCAGGACTTGCTCCTGGGATTAAACTATAGCAGAGACCAAAAGTTCTGTCAACATAAGTTTTGGTGTGATATAATTCGGGCGAAATGGTGAGAGAACGCGAAGCAAGACTTGCGCTTATAAAAGATGTTCCGGCACAGAATTTTCGAGAAGGACTTCTTACTGTAAATCTGCCTCCTAGGTTTGACCCCAAAATTTCCGGAAAAGTTAGAGATATCTGGGCATTTGATGATAGACTCGCGATTGTTTCGACCGACAGAAATTCTGCATACGACAGCGTTATATGCACTGTCCCGGACTCTGGGGTAATAATAAATGAAATTTCAAATTGGTGGAAAAAAAGAATCGCACATTTGATGGATACTGATTATCTTAGTTCTCCGAACCAAAATACTAATTTGACGATAGTCAAAAAAGCGGCAGTTCGCTTCGATGTAGAGTTTGTTTTCAGAAGATTTCTTGAAAAAAGTGCCTCAAGGACTTCTCTTTATCATAAATATCGTATTGAAGGACGTAGGAATATTTACGGAATAGATTTTCCTGATGACTTAATTGATAATCAAGAGCTTCCTATGGGCGCAATTTTTACGCCGACAACGAAAGCGGCTGATGGGCAACATGATATGGAAATTACGGAAGAAGAAGCAAGAGAGAAAGTAGATACTCAGGCGAATAAAAGAGGTACTTTTGACAGAATAAAGCCAAATCTAGTTATGCTTTTTGGGATGGGTACAGACGTGCATAAAGCAAGAGGACTTTATTTGCCAAGCACAAAGTATGAGGTTGGCCTCGATAAAGATGGAACACCGATGGTAATTGATGAGATCCACACGCCTCATAGCTCGAGAATCTGGATTGCCGGTACTTATCAAGAGCGTTTTGAAAAAGGGAGAAATCCCGAAAGCTTGGATAAGGAAATATTGAGAGTGATCTTAAATGATGCAGGATATACAGGAGATGGGCCAATTCCTAAGCTTAAGCTTAATGACATTAGGAGTCTTGTTGAGGCGTATGCTAGGGTTTATTTTATGATAACTCGCGAGAGACCTCCGAGGCGGTATTCTGCTGAGGAGATTACAGGGACAATTGTAAGGTATTTTCAGGATAATTGATTTTCTGTAGCTTTTACTAGGTTTGTCAATAGCATTGCGACGTTGACTGGGCCGACGCCTCCAGGAGTAGGTGTGTAAAATGAAGCAATATCCTTTATATCTTCCTCATCATAGTCACTGTGGAATTTTCCGTCATCTCCGCGGAACATTCCGACTCCGATGAGGATCACTCCTTTTTTAAGATTTTTAGCTTCTATAACATCTGACTTCCCTACCGCTCCGATCAGAATATCAGAATTTTTTAAAATTTCTTCTTTGTTTTGAGTTTGACTCGTTATGATTTCAGGCTCTATCTCAATTTTTTGTAGAGTTTTAATAACAGGATTTCCTGCTGTAACTCCCCTTCCGATAACCGCGATTTTTTTATTTTTTAACCAGGCATTCACCTCTGAGGTGTCAGCCTCACCCACCTCAGAGGTGGACTTAACAAATTGAAGAACTTTCAGGACTGCTTCGGAAATGGGAGGAGAAAATTTTGAATCCGGATGAAACCCATCAACATCTTTATCGGGATTTATTGAATTTGCGATTTTATCTTCATTTATATGTGGAGAGAATGGTCTTTGGATTATAATTCCATGAACATTTGAATCTGAGTTTAGCTTCGCAATTTTTTCAAGAAGCACGTCCTCAGGTGTTGCCGGATTAAGATTTTCTATAGTAATTTGCGCTCCTATTTGCTCTCCTTTTATTTCTTTTTGACCAACATAAGCCTCAGACGCAGAGTCAGTTGTGAGCGTGATTATATGAAGATGAGGAGTTATATTTTTTTCTTTAAGTTGGTCAACGTGCTTTGCAAGATTATCCAAAATTTCCTGCGCAATCTTCCTTCCATCTATTATCATATTAAATTTAAATTAGTTTTAGTACAGGTATACCAGTATATCTGTACTAGCAAAAGGGTGTTAATCAGAATCTATGATTTTGTTTTTGATTAGATAGTCTCGAACTGTTTCGTAAAGTTTCTTATGGCCATCATCATTCATGTGTACTCCGTCAGCCAGTAAGCTTGAATAATCGGAATTTATATATTTCTTAAAAACTTCTATGAAGTGGACGTTTTTATCTTCCGCTACTTTGGCCAATACTTGATCGTATGTCTCTAAATATTCGTTGCGATATGATCTTCCGGGTGCCCAGGGCATGGGATCAACTCTTTTATCAACTGGCATAAAGCTTACTAAAATTATGGTATCTGAATATTTCCTTGCTTTATCGATAAGTATTTTAAAATTTTCTTTAAATTGGTCAGGTGAGACCTCTGTGACTCCCAGACTCTCATTAAATATTGTGTCGTTTGCGCCAAGATGAAATAAGATTACGGTTTCTCTTTTTTCGCTAGAGCGCGCCGATGCTTCAGTATCAAATCTTTTTACTACGTCTTCTGTTTTATCTCCCGAGATTCCTAAATTATAGACTAAGTGGTGTAGTTTATAACCGGAGTTTATAATTTTATTGTCGATGAATTTACGGAGTCTCGTAACCCATCCTCCTTCACTATCCCACGCTCCATAAGTGGTACTTGTTCCGAAGACTAATAAAAGCTTGTCCATTTTATTCTACGAATGTAGCTGCTGCGACGCTGTCGTTGGCGTTTGAGAATCGCATGAGGATTACTCCCTGAGTGTCGCGGGCAAGACGAGGAACTGAAGCGAGCTCAAGTTTTACAATCTGTCCGCGCTTTGAGGTAATAATTATTTCCTCACATCCAGGCGGAATTACCTGAGCGAGTACGACCTTACCTGTCTTGGGAGTGACCTTGGCTACCTTGACTCCTTTGCCACCTCTGCTCTGTCCTCGGAAAAGCTTGCACGCTGTTTTTTTGCCAAGACCGTTTTCCATAATCGTCAAAAGAGTTGCTTTATCATCAGTTTTATCAATAATGTCCATACCGATTACCACATCATCTCCATCGAGCTTTATCCCTCTAACACCCTGAGTGGCTCTGCCCGTAGGCCTTACCGCTTGTTCTGAAAATCTGATGGCTTTACCCACTCTTGATGCAAGAATTATCTCGCTTTGTCCATTGGTAAGCTTGCTCCATACCAGTTCGTCGCCCTTTCCGAGCTTAACCGCGACAATTCCATTCTTTCTGATATTTGCAAAATCAGAAAGTTTGGATTTCTTTACAGTCCCTTTTCTGGTTGTAAGTGAGACGAAAACTCCCTTATCGGTCTTGCCGTAATTTATGAATGATTGTACTTTTTCTCCTTGCTCAATGTTTAGTAGATTCACGATCGCCGTGCCCTTGCTTGTTCTTTGGGATTCGGAAATATCATAAGCTCTGGTTTGGTAGACCTTGCCTCTATTGGTGAAGAAAAGAAGGTTGTCGTGAGTTTCTGCGTATTGAATATGAGCAATTGTATCCTCATCTTTCGTAGTCATTCCCTTAATCCCCTTGCCTCCTCGATGCTGAGTCTTAAAGCTTAAGAGACTTTGTCTTTTGATATAACCTGTTTGTGTAAGAGTTATGACAGTTGGTTCATTCGGAATAAGATCTTCGTCTGAGAATTCATCAATTTTGCTTTTGAAGACCTTGGTTCTTCTGGCGTCACCGTATTTTTCCTTAATTTTCGCAAGCTCTTCTTTTATGACTGTAAGAATTTTAGGCGGATTTGCGAGCAGGTCTTCAAGATATGCGATGGTTTCCTTGACCATTTCGTATTCTTCTTCAATCTTCTGTCTCTCAAGTGCGGCAAGTCTTCTGAGCTGGAGATCAAGGATGGCTACTGCTTGAAGCTCTGAAAGTTTGAATTTAGTCATCAGGTTGGTCTTGGCTTCTTCCTGAGTCTTTGATTCTCTAATTGTTTTTATGACAGCATCAATGTTATCTACTGCGATCTTGAGCCCCTCGAGGATATGAAGCCTCGCCTGAGCAACTCGAAGTTCGTATTCTGATCGCTTCCTTACTACCAAATATCTGTGCTTGAGGTATTCTTCAATTATTGTTTTGAGATTTAGTGTCTGAGGAGTTCCATTGACAAGAGCAACTACATTTGCCGAGAAAGTTGTCTGAAGACTCGTGTGTTTAAATAAATTATTCAGAACTTTTCTGGGAGTTGCATCGCGCTTAAGCTCGATAACAATTCTCATTCCGTGCCGGTCTGATTCGTCGCGAAGATCTGATATTCCTTCAATTTTCTTATCCCTGGCAAGCTCAGCAATTCGGGCTACGAGAATTGATTTGTTTACTTGATACGGAAGTTCTGTAATAATGATTGCAGATTTTCCCTGCCCAATCTCTTCGATGTCGGCTTTTCCGCGAATAAGCACTCTTCCCCGTCCAGTGGTATACACGTTTTTAATCTCAGAAATATCATAAATACTTCCTGCAGTTGGGAAATCAGGTCCCTTTATAAACTCGAGAAGTTCATCGACTGTGACATCAGATGTAGGCTCGGGTGCAACATCTGCAGATATTTCTTTTCCAAATTTAGCTCTGCCGATTGTGAAAACAATTGCGTCAATTACTTCAGAGAGATTATGCGGCGGGATCTTCGTCGCCATACCGACTGCAATTCCTTCACTGCCCATGAGGAGAAGATTGGGTAATTTCGCAGGAAGAAAAACAGGTTCCTTGAGTGTGGCGTCAAAATTATCAAGATAATCAACAGTCTCTTTATCAAGGTCAAAAAGCATCTCGGAGGTAATTGCTGCCATTCGAGCCTCGGTATAACGCATTGCAGCTGCGGGGTCGCCGTCGATAGAACCGAAGTTTCCCTGACCATCGATCAGCGGATATCTAAGTGCAAAGCTTTGTGCGAGTCGGACGAGCGCATCATAAATAGGCATATCTCCGTGAGGATGATATTTTCCCATGACTTCTCCGACGATCTTTGCAGATTTACTATACTTAGCGGAATGCGTAAGCCCCATCTCCTGCATCGCAAAAAGAATTCTTCGATGTACGGGTTTTAAGCCATCTCGAACATCAGGAAGCGCGCGCTGGACAATTACGCTCATAGCGTAATCCAAGTACGCTTTCTTCATCTCTGTAGTTATTTCTGTTTTGTTGATTTTGCCTATATCAGCCATAAATTAAAAAATTCTAAACTCTAAGCACTAAATCCTAAATAAATTACAAATTCAAAATTCCAATTTCTAAATGTTTAGGATTTTATTCATTCGAATTTAGATATTGTTTAGAATTTAGAAATTAAGATTTAGGATTTGATTGAGCGCTTGATGTCAGCGAGCGCCTCAGTTTTCCCTTTCCAGTCTTTTATCTTCACCCATTTGCCAGGCTCGGATTTCTTGTAATTTTCAAAAAAATACTTGAGATCATCTTTTGTTTTCTGCGGGATATCTGAGACGTCATTGTAATCTTTGAATTTATTATCGACTTTAGGCATCGGAACTGCAATAATTTTATTATCAATTCCCGCCTCATCTTCCATCTCAAGCATTCCGATTGGCCTGCACGCAATCACAACTCCCGGTACTACTGGGTTACTTGATAAAACCAGAGCATCTACGGGATCGCCGTCATCTGCCAAAGTATTTGGAATAAATCCATAATTAAACGGATAATTCATTTCCGTAAATAGAAATCTATCCACAAAAATAAAACCCGAATCTTTATCAAGCTCATACTTTACCGAAACACCTTCCGGTATTTCTATGTAAACATTTACTTCTTCCGGCGGATTTTTCCCCGAACTAAGCTTTGATAAATCCATAGAAATATTATATTCGAATATCCCTTTGCTCACAAGTCTCATTTTAATTTTAAATCCCACCTCGGAGGTGGATTGCTATTGACACCTCGGGAGTTTTTGTCGACAATAAAATATATACATGCCAAGACGTCTGCTCCCTTTAGTTGAAAGTCAGATTTATCATGTTTTCAATCGAGGAGTTGATCACCGTCCTGTATTTACAGATAAACGGGAATTTAAAAGGGCTGTAGACGTTATTGATTATTATCGATTTGCCACCCCTCTCATTAAATTTTCTAAGTTTTCTAAACTTTCTTCTGAAGAAAAAAATAAGATTAAACTCAAGATTAAAAATGAAGCCAAATTAGTTGACATATTTGCTTTCTGTTTAATGCCAAATCATTTTCATTTGCTTTTGAGGCAAACTTATGAAAATGGGATTTCAAAATTTTTGTCTAATTTTCAAAACAGTTATACTAGATACTTTAATACAAAAAACGAAAGGAGTGGACATCTTTTTACTGGTCAATTTAAGGCGGTTTTGATTGAAACTGATGAGCAGCTACTTCATGTTTCAAGATATATTCATCTTAATCCAGCGACTTCATATATTGTCAAAGATTTTGTTTCATTACTTAACTATCCTTGGTCATCCCTACCAGAGTACATTGGGAAAGTTAAATCTTTTTGTGAGGCAAATAAAATCCTAGAATTTTTTAAGACACCGGAGGATCATGTCGATTTTTTAAAAGATCAATTGGCCTATCAAAGGGAACTTGATAAAATAAAACATCTTACTTTAGAATAAATCCACCTCGGAGGTGGATTTATAGCGGCACCTAGGTAGTTTTGAAGATTTTGAGAGTTTGAAGAGACTTTTCAAGGGGCGGGATCTTCCCCACCGGCAAATTCTTAATATTCATTATCTTATTGATTCTCCTTTCACAAATCTTTCAAGCTGGATTCTGAGTGGAACAGGTTCTTCTATATGAGCAGGGTTTGGTACTCGAATAGTTGATCCGTCTCCAGTCGGAGGAATTTTCTCAGCTATTAACTCCAGATTCTGTGCATTACTCGAGAGCCGTATATATGAAGAATCTTCTTCATCATAATCTTCAGCCATATCCCTATGATCTTTTGCCAGCTCCCTTATATGATCTATCAATTTTGAAAAATCTCCATTTCTTGCTTCTCGGAGTATGTCTACATACTTTCCAGTATCTTTTTTGTGTTTTTCGTGCTTCTCCTGATAAGAAGGATTAGAAGTATCCATGCCTACTTCAATGCTTTGAGTATCTAAAAAATCCAATTCCAGGTCTCTTGCTACGAGTATCCCCGCAATAAAAGTCGCGTTTCTTTCTGTAATATCGCTTTTTTTTAATTGTCCAATCTCATCCATTAATTCTCCCCAGGCATCATTTGCAGTTTCAAATCTTGTACGTTCCGGTCGCTCTTCTTGTTGTGGTGGTCTTAATTCTCCTAAGTCACTAATCATAAATCTAATGTTGCGAGCTTCGCATTGCTTTGGATAAAGTGTTTGCGCGGTGGGACTTCGTCGCCCATGAGCATCGTGAAAGTCGCGTCTGCTTCTTCGGCATCGTCGATGGTGACCTGTTTCAATATTCTATTTGCGGGATTCATGGTCGTTTCCCAGAGCTGTTCGGGGTTCATTTCTCCCAGACCTTTGTAGCGTTGTATTGTAATATTGAGCTTGCTCTTTACTTTTATTTCTTTTATTGCCTTATCTCTTTCCTCTTCCGAATACGCGTATTGAATTTCTTTGCCGGCTTGCACTTTAAATAGCGGAGGTTGGGCAATATAAAGAAAACCCTGCTTCATGATATCTGGTAAATGTCTGTAGAAAAAAGTTAATATCAGAGTTTCTATGTGTTCTCCGTCGACATCCGCATCGGTCATAATAATAATCCTGTGATATCTAAGTTTTTCAAATTTAATCGTCTCCCCTATTCCCATCCCAAGAGCAATAATTAAGTTCTTTAATTCCTCGTGTTCGATGATCTTGTCCAGTCTTGCCCGTTCGGTATTAAGAATTTTTCCTCCGATAGGAAGTATTGCCTGGAATTTCCTGTCTCTTCCCTGCTTTGCTGATCCGCCTGCACTATCCCCCTCCACTATATATAGTTCGGAAATGCTCGGATCTTTTTCCTGACAGTCAGCAAGCTTTCCCGGAAGAGATGAGCCTTCAAGCGCTCCTTTTCTAAGGATTGCTTCCTTCGCAGCCTTAGCAGCGAGTCTTGCTTTGGCTGCAAGATAAACCTTCTCGAGAATTCTTCTTCCGTCACTTGGATTTTCCTCAAAAAAAGTGGTAAGTCCTTCCTTTACAATTGTCTGGACAACCGGTTGGATTTCCGCGTTTCCGAGTTTTCCTTTTGTTTGTCCTTCAAATTGAATACGATCCTGAGGCATTTTTACGAAAACTACAGCAGTCAGTCCTTCTCTGGTATCATCGCCCGTAATACCTTCTTCGTCATTTTTGAAAGATCCGATCTTTTTGCCATAATCATTTATCGCGCGAGTAAGAGCCATTCGAAATCCGGTAAGGTGCGTTCCGCCGTTTACAGTGTTAATTACATTTACATAGCTTTCGACATTTTCCGAATAAGCGTTATTGTATTGAAGAGCTACTTCGACTTCGACATCATTATTTTGTTTTTTGACAAAGATAGTCTTATGAAGCGGATCCTTGTTGTCATTGAGTCTTGTGACGAGAGATGAGATACCGCCTTCAAAATAATAATTTACTTCATTGTGCGGAGAGATTCGAAAGTCATAAAGATGAAAATAAAGATTGGGCACGAGGTATGCTCGTTCACGAATTGCTTTTTTTACTGTGTCAAATTCAAATTCAATGGTCGAGAAGATATCGTCATCAGGCAAGAATGTTGCTGTGGTTCCGCTTTTACGATCGTCCTTAAATCCTGGGATTTCGGATTTAGATCCTTTTACAATCTGAAGCGGAGTTTTTGCCAATCCCTTTTGATATTCTTGTCTATGAATTTTACCGTCACGTTTTACTTCGATCCACATCCATTTCGACAGCGCGTTTACGACCGATGATCCTACTCCATGGAGACCTCCTGAGATTTTATATGCACTTCCGCCAAATTTTCCCCCTGCATGCAATTTCGTCATTACGATCTCAAGCGCAGACTTTTTAAACTGAGGCATTATGTCCACGGGAATTCCGCGTCCGTCATCGATGACAGTTGCTGAGCCGTCCTTGTTAAGCGATATCCAGACATTACTTGCGTGTCCTGCCAAGGCCTCATCGACTGCGTTGTCAATAATTTCGCGAAGCGTTTCATGAAGACCAATTACGTCAGTTGAGCCGATATACATTCCGGGGCGTTTGCGGACCGGCTCTAAGCCTTCAAGTACCTGAATATTTTGCGCAGAATAAGAAGTAGATATCTTATCTTTATTGTCTTTCTTGGATAAAGCCATAATAAATATGATAGCAAAACCAAGCCTAAATTGGAAGAGTACATTAACGATTTGGTTTGATATCTTATAGTTTTTGTGGTAAAATTCAGGATCAATTATGGCAGGCAGAGAAATTTCAAGTGTAACTCCAAAAGATGCTTTTGTTGGAGATAGAAGGGTTCGTGAAACAGAATTTCCGATAGATCCTGAAGAGCGCATGGCCGCTCTCCTGGCATCGATAAATGGTGCTCCGAAATCAATTGTTATCAATTTATTGCCAGCAAATGGATACATATCTCCAAAAGAATTAGGAGAAAACTTTGTAAGCATAGTTGGAAATAAAAATGTATTGGGTCGCAATCCAATGACTAATGTAACTGGATATTGCATTCAAACACTCTGTCCAATTGGTTTAGTTGCAGAAGAGTATGTGCTAGATAGTTTTGGTAAAGAAGAAGTAGTTGGCTTTGGGTTAACAGAAGAAGGTAAGAGGTATGGGATTCCCGCAGCATGCTTTGCTTTAAGCTTTGAAAGCAGAAACAACAGTAGTCTCTATTCAGTTCTGGGAGCAACTAATTCTACGTCCAAAAATAGAGCTCCCTATGCAAGAGCAAAAATTTTACAATTTTTGTATAGCCAAGAAAGACCAGTAAGAGAAATAGATATTGAGAGAAATCTTAACTTTAGCCACGCACTAGTAGAAGGTAGTCTCTTAGCAATGCGCAATACAGGAGCTGTGAAGTATGAAGCAGTATCTTCTGCCAGAAAAAATGTACAAGTGACATATGAAATGTCAGATAAAACTTCTATTAAAGTAGATGGCTATGAAAACGACCCTGGTCTTTATATGATGATAGCAAGGATTTGTCAAAAACTGGGTGACGCAGGGATTACAATTACTGGATCAACTGTTTATGAAAATATTTCAAAAAAGATTAAATCTAAATGGAAAAAAAGTAGGAGGTCTACGATATCAGCTGTTTTAACTTCGTTAGCAGCGCAAGGCTTCTTAAGTAGAGGAAAATTCAAGGGTGGAGAAAATTATTCAGTGGTAGAGATAGACACTCTTGGCAGATTGGTTGTTGAAGAAGTTTTAGCTCCTCTTGGTGATGTAGTGAGGGATGCGACAGCTGATAATTCGGTTGCAGTATTGGCCTCGGAAGTCTTATCCAATCTGTCGTCTTTTTCTAGAACCAGTATGGAGCTATATTATCCTTATTCCATTGGGTATAAAAGAAAAAAAAGAGAACAAAATATTAGAAGAATGTATGACCTTATTAAAGAGAATCCTGGGATTGATACTCCATCTCTAATGAGTACGTTGGGATTGACAGGTACGCCCTTGCGAAAGCATTTGACGCAGATGGAAAAAGATGGAAGAATCAGAAGTGAGAAGGTAAGAGGATTTTATCGCTATTATCCTGCTGGAAATTAGACTCTTCTTCTTAGTTTTCTGAGTTTTTCGATGGCGAGGTTTATGAGATATTTTGGATAGTTTATTACGAGGTCTTGGGCTGGAAGATATTCGATATCCTCTCCTCCGAAGCCGCGTTTGAAAATCGAAAGTCCATAAAAGCGATGTTTCGGATCATTTGCCACTCCCCAAAAATTATATTTTCTAAGCCCCCGCTTTTTTGCTTCTTTTACCGCCTCCCATTGGATAAGATACGCGCCGGGATGATTTCGTCCTTCATCAGTGGAAGCTCCATAATGATAGACTGCTTCGTTTCCGTATAAAATTATGAAAGCTTGTGCCAGAAGTTTTTTTTCAAAATAAGCGCTATACAAAAACGCCAGATTATTCTCTGCAAAAATTTTAAATTGTTCATGTAAATATTCATAGGAAAAAGGCACAAATTTTTGCCGCAATGATGTCTCAACCTGAAGGTTATAAAACTTTCTCATATCTTTTGGATCAGCAGATGTTGTGACGTTTATTTTTTCTTTTTCTGCCTTTCTTATTTCATGACGAGTATTCTTTCTCATATTTGCAATCAGCTCTTCTTCAGATTTTGTAATATCAATCTGTGACGTGAGTTGTGCATGAAGGTGCATTGGTGCTTCGGAAAATCCAAGATCCTTAAAAAGTTTTTTTGAAAAGTCGTCTGAGAGAAGCTGTGGACGGACTCTTATAAAAGCGCAGTCATTAAGATACGCAATTTTTTTAATTTCTTTAACAAAAGAACTTACGATTTCCTCATTTTTCCAGTCGATGATCGGACCGCCTGGAACTATTAGATGCTTACCTCTTTTTGCTTCCTCAATAATAGAAAGCATCACGCCTTCAAGTTTGGAACCGCGATAAAATCCGGATCTTATAATTTCCTGCCCCAAATTCTTATGAAATTCTCCCCAATACCAACTTTGCAAGAAGTTCGCTTCCTCTCGGCTTTTTAGGAAATTTTCCCATTCATTTTTATTGTTAATTTCTTTAATTACTATCATGATTTAAGAATTAGGAATCAAGAATTGATTGATCAATTTTGATAAATATCCTGCCTGTTTCTCGGAAATATTTTTGTGCGTTGGAAGATTGAGAATTTTCTCTGAAATTTTTTCTGCATTGGGGCAATTATTTTTGACCTGCCTGCCGGCAGGCAGGTAATTTATTTTTTTCATAAATCTTTTCGGCGCGATCGGAGCATCATACCAGACATCGGAGAGATGGAAATTCTTTGTTTTGAGATATTTTATGAGATTATCCCTGTCTT
>JBBUBI010000015.1:0-2031 GCA_038058335.1 Patescibacteria group bacterium | reverse complement strand
AGATTATTTGGAACGTAATCAGCCTGTGGCTGAAACGTTCCTACCACGTTTCCCGTCGTAGCGGGATTACGTGGTGGGACATCCTGGTTGGTGCTTGGGGCAGCATAGGATTGGATAGCTTGTGGTTGAGGATTCTGATAAGGTAGAGTTTGCGCAAACGAAGAAGGAGTTTTAAGAAAGCAAAAAGCAAAAAGTAAAAAGCAAAAAGCAAAAAGGGCAGGAAATAATTTCATTCTTATCCCAGTTTGATATATTTTTTTATTAATGTCAAGAAAAAGGCGAGACGTAATAAATTTACTGCATAAATTTAAACGTCTCTGCAACGTTTAAATTGTAGAACAATTTAATACGTTGCGGAGGGGACGGGGCTCGAACCCGTAATCCCGTTGCCGGGACACGCGCTTTCCAAGCGCGCCGACTACCATTATCACACCCCTCCAGTAATTTTCTTATTTTTCCAATCAGTATATTTCTCGTAAATTCTTGGGTTAGAAGAACCAAAAATATCTAAATATTTTTTCACCGATTCTTCAGTATATAAATAAATTCTTCTCCCTTTGTCTGCTACATGTGATTTTATCCCATTTTGTTTTAAAAATATATCTACGGAGGTAATTATATCAGTTGAAAAGTTTGTAAAACAGAGCCCTATGTTAACATAGTAGTTCTGTTTAATAAAATGTCTGTGTAGATAAATACATCCATCGGTATCAACAAGTCCCCGAATAAAAAACTTTAAAAAATTATTATCATTTTTTATCCAGGAAGGTATATCTAGGTTTTGTTTCAGCTTATTGCCTCTGGTTGCCCCTTTTTCTATAAGGTAATCGACAATCGTTGTACTAGAGCAGACAACAACAAGAGTATTTTGATTCGGTCTTTTTCTTACAGCACATGTTATTCCAAAAAGACCGTTAAATAGCTGTGTTACATATGATGCATATTTTCTATCTAAAATTGAATTTAGAGAGATTACGACTTGCCATGGATTACCAATGGCTCCATCACCAAAAATAATTCCTAATAACTCCGCCAAATTTGCATTATGATCTGGAATGAGAACAGATTTTCTATGACTCTTATTGGGAAATTGTAATAAGGAAATGTTCATAGGATAATTATCTATGACTATTTAAGAAAATACAATAACAAGCACTAGATCAATTTTTCGATGATTTTTCTTGTCTCCTGCCAAACTTCTTTATCCGATTTATATGTAAGTCTTTTTTCGACCTCATCAATCGGCAGCCATTCTACATTTTCCATTTCCCAATCGTGATTTTTTGTATCACCTTCAACAAATCCCATCAAAAAATAATATACGGTCTTTTTAATTTTTTCTCCTTCAAAATTATACCAGTAAGTTACGGGTTCTAAAGGCTTTATAATCTTGCCTTTAATGCCTGTTTCTTCCTCAACTTCCCGCAACGCAGCTTCTTCCTTTGTCTCGCCGAAGCCTTTGGCGGAGGCGGATTTTGTCTCCCGAGCTTGCCCTGATCCCGCTTGCAGTGAGCCTGCCGAATTTGCCGAAGGGTGATCGCCTATTAGCCCTTTTGGGAAAACCCATCCATGATGTTGGGAATGTTGGGCAACCAAAATCTCAATCCCCTTTTTTGAAAATTGAGGTTTTGAGCCGAAATCTCTTCGAGCCTGAGCCTCAGAGCCGAAGGCCTGAGCCTGCCTGCCCTGAGCTTGCCGAATGGGTCGAAGGACAATTCCGCCTGCAGAAAATTCAAATTTCACAAGTCCTATTTTACTTCAAATCCATTTTTGGCACAAGATTTGACACCTCTTGAAATATTAGTCATTATTATAGGAGATGGATATTCAGCAAGAAGTTGAAGCGGTCAAAAAAGAATTAGTAGAACTTATTATAAAACATTTAAGAGAAAACAAGATGCCTGTTGATAAAGCAAAGAAATTAGCAGCCGATTTTTTAAATGTTTTACCGATTTCAGATCAGCAGGATTTATTGGAAAAACTAAAAAACTTAGGGAAAGATTACGAGGAAGCAAAAGAAATCTATGTTGA
>JBBUBI010000014.1:0-11118 GCA_038058335.1 Patescibacteria group bacterium | reverse complement strand
TATATTGAACTGCACCCTCAGAAGAAAGTGTTACCGATGTCCCCATCCTGTACACTAGATTGACATTTTAATTTTTAATTGTATTATGTATTCAAAGATAGGAGGTGGTAAGTATGGCAAAATTTGATTTTGACGACATAGAGAGAAGAAGAGCAGAAGAAGAAGATGAGGAGAAAAGATTAATAAAGGCGTCCATAAAAATGTATGGAGAGGAATTGGGAAAAGCTTTCCACCATCATACATACGAAACTGCTACTACTCATGAGCAAGAAAATAATGATACACATGCATTCATAGATGCTGTAACAGGACATCTTACAAGTACCAATACTGATCTAGTTAGATTAGGCGTTGATGCTTTAGTTAGATCATCTAAGATTAAAATTGGAATAGCTGAAGGAAGGGCGGCAAATGCTCCCAGAAGAAGTATCCACGTGTAGTTTTTTTTGCTGATCGCTACCTGAAAGATGAAACAGCTTCTTCAGCTTCTTAAATTGAGCTTAAATGAATATTGCAAAGGTATCTATTATTGGAATATAATAGTTGTGTGAATGTTACAGACAGTCCTAGCGATAAAACAATTTTAATCGTCGAGGATGATGTAATGCTTCGAGATATTCTTATTGAAAAAGTTTCTCTTAATGGTTTTAAGACTATCGGTGCAGAAGACGGAGAGGAAGGCTTACGTCTTGCTTTGGAAAAGAAGCCTGACTTAGTATTGCTCGACATAATGCTCCCCAAAATGGATGGAATAACAGTTTTGAAGAAACTTCGTGCTAGTCCCGAAAAAGATTTGCCTGTTTTTATTCTTACAAATTCACAACCAGATGATTACATAACAACTGAAGTCGCAGAGCTTGAACCCACGTATTACCTCATAAAGGCGAACCTCCAGCTTGAGGATTTGATGAATAAAATTCGGGAAACTTTAAATTTAATCTAAAGATATCTGCCATCCGCAATTCAAACTTCTCTAACATTGTCATAATTAGCCTCTTATAGTATACTATTTCAAGTTAAATAGACATGGGCCGCTAGCTCAACTGGCAGAGCAATTCCCTCTTAAGGAATCGGTTACAGGTTCGACTCCTGTGCGGCTCACACTTCGGCAAGCTCAGTGCAAGCTATTGAGATTGTTGAAGTGTGATTAATTCTGCCCGCTCGCCATCGCTACGCTCAGGCGTTAGCGGGCGAGCTCAAATAATTGATGCTTCGACTTTGCTCAGTATCAATCCTGAGCTTGCCGAATGGATTGAAGAGCCTCTTACTCTCTTAGGGATCGGCCAGACCTGTCCCTCGAAGCCCGTAGGGCGAAGTGGGAAGAAAAATTCTTTTCCGCCAGAGGCGGATCCGCCTTTGGAGAAAAAATTTCCCCCTTTGGGCTACAGCAATGAGTTAGAATCTATGTTAAAATATAAGAATGATTCCTAAATTTGTACAACCCTTTTTGTGGTCTTATGATGTTAATGCATTAGACCTAACTCGCGATAAAAGACGGGTTATAACTCAGGTGTTGAATCTTGGTACAAAAGAGGCAACCGATTGGCTTTTCAAGGCGTATACAAAGAAAGATATCAAAGATTGCTTGGTTGATCCGTTGCCCGGAGAATGGAATAATAAATCGATAATATTTTGGTCACTTCTGATGGATGTTGAACCTGGACAGGCTAATATAAGAATTTTGAGATAGGTATGTTTTCTAATATTTTAGATAAAAAAAGACTTGATATTTTGCCTCTTTTTAGAAAATTTAAGGATAGTTTTTATCTTGCCGGCGGAACTTCTCTTGCATTGCAGATAGGACATAGAGATAGTATAGATTTTGATTTCTTCAGCGAGGAAGACATAGATACTAAAGAATTGTTTGAGCGGCTAAGAAATATTTTTAAGGGACATAAATTATTAAAGATACAGGAAGAAATCAATACATTGACGATACTCGTTGATGAATCAATAAAGGTAAGCTTCTTTACGTATAAATATAAATTAATCGATAAAACAATTGATGATGAAAATATAACTTTAGCTTCAATAGGAGACATAGCTTGTATGAAGCTATCGGCCATCACAGGGAGGGCAAGCAACAAAGATTATATTGATTTATATTTTATTTTAAAGCTTTTTCCCCTCACGGATCTTTTAGATAAGTCTCATAGGAAACATCCCCAACTGGACATAAACTTAATCTTGAAAAGCCTGGTTTATTTTAAAGATGTTACCCAGGAGAAAATAATATTTAAAAATAATAATGATATTGATTTCGAAGAGGTAAAAAAAAGACTTAAGAGTGAAGTGAAAAAATTTAGTAATTTGTAATATTGCGCTTGACAATGGGGGTAAAAAATTGGAGTGAGGAATTAAAACAAGAAATAAAAAATAAAATCCCACTTAAGCGTTTAGGAAATCCAAATGATGTAGCGAATGCTGTATATTTTCTTAGTTCCAAGGATGCCTCGTTTATCACTGGTGCAAATCTTGATATAAATGGTGGCTTATCGATGTATTAAGTATTAATCATGCGAATTAAAATATTAAAAGGTATTGCGAGCGCAAATAAATCTATCGGTCTTACAGTTGTAATTGATGTTTTTAGAGCATTTTCTACATCATGTTTTCTAATTGAAAGTGGTGCAACTGCAATAATTCCTGTAGATTCGATTGAAAAAGCAATTAAACTAAAAGAAGAAAACCCAACTTATGTGCTATGTGGGGAAAGAAATGGATATAAACCTGAAGGATTTGATTATGGAAATTCTCCCTCAGAGATTAAAGATATTAAGTTAAACAATAAGATTGTTGTGCTTGCGACAACCTTAGGTACGCAAGGTCTTATGAAAGCAGAAAAAGCAAATGAAATTATCACGGGAAGTTTTCTAAATATTGATGCAACTGTTAAGTATATTTTAAAGAAAAATCCAAAGGATGTTAGCCTTCTTTGTACGGGAACTAATTCATTAGATTCAGATGACGAGGATTATCTATGTGCAAAATTAATTGAAAGTAAATTAAAAAATATTCCCGTAGATTTTAATTTATTGATAAAAGAATTAATTAGTAATGGTTATGCGAATTATTTTTTTGACTCTGAAATTAAATCGCATCCAAAAGAAGATTTTTATTTATGTACGCAATTAAATAAATTTAATTTTATTTTAAAAGCTGAAAATAATAAATCTAAGCAAATAAGGATTAATAAGTACGAAGAAAATTAAGTTTTTATTCCAACTAATTGCTTTTTTTTTGTAAGAATTGCAGCTAAAAAAATCTCTGATTCTGAAATTTCCGCATTCTAAAGACAAAGATAAATTACTTTGGTACTACTACCTGAAACCTCTGAAAAGTATTATAAATTCTGATAAAATGTTCCCGTAGCGAGTTCCACTTAAGAGAGGTCTCGCTCACACTTCGGCAGGCTCAGTGTAAACTTTGCTGAGATTGTAGGAGTTATGACAAGAGGAGAAGTTTATCCTGAGTATAATCGAAGGAACTCCTGTGCGGCTCACAATCATTAAAGAATTAATGGTAAGCAGTTATTCTTTTGAATGGACCAATGAATTGAAACAAAAAACAGTATGCAGAGTTAGCAATAATGAAGCGATTGATATGAGCATAGAGTATCTTTATAAAGAATAAGATAGTTTATTTGGAGAAAATACTGTTAATCCGCAAGTTCAACAACGAAAAAGACGAATGCAACAAATTATAGCATAAAGCTAAATAAATAATTAATGTTTAATCTTTTTGGTAATTCCAGCCTAAACGTACTACAAGAAGAAAGCTTGTATAAAAAACTCCAACCTTGTAGAATAGACACAGAATTATTACATATAATTAGGAATGTAAATCGGAATCACGATCTCCATTTGTTTAGACAAATAAAGATGCTTCTATAGGGATGATTTAATAATTTTATGGTAACATTACCCAAAAAAATAAAGGACTTATTTTATAATCCAAACACAGATTCAATTTCTTTATTACTAAAAGAAATTCATGATTCACATGCTGAGATTTTAAGAAACACTGACTTATTAAAAAGTACCTTGTCATCTAAATTAGAGAGCGATGAAGTCGCCATACAAAGCTATAGGATTCCAGTCGAGGGTTTACCGCAAGATTCTTTTCCACAACTAATATCGGGGTTGTTCCGAGGAGTATCTCGATGGCATTCACCTCATACGATGTACAATGTTGCACCGCCTCCAATACTTCCTGCTGTGACGACCAAGGCCATGACTGCTTTATATAACCCTAATTTATGTTTAGATACAGCGTCTGGAAAAAGTCTCATAACCGAACAGAAAGTTATCAAATCCATCGCAGAATACATTGGTTGGAATTGGCAAACTGCTGGAGGAACTTTTACTTGGGGCGGTAAAGCTACAATAATGTACGGTATTAAGGTGGGCTTAAAAAATTGCTCCCCAAAGTCTCCATCGCAAGGTGTGAAAGAAGATGTAATTGTTATATCCACATCATCTGGACATCCCGCTCATACCTCTGACACCGACTGGCTTGGAATTGGAACAGACAATATTATTCGATTGAAAACAGACAAAGATACCAGGGTTGATCTCAATGAGATGGAAAGGGTAATTGAAGAAAAAACTAAGCAAGGTAAGAAAATTGCAGCCATTATTATATCAGGCGGAACGACGAACAATATGGCTGTTGATCCGATTGAGAAAGTAGTCGCACTAAGAAACAGGCTAGTAAAGCGACTGGGTTTAAATTATGTACCTCACGTACACGTTGATGCTGTAGTGAGTTTTCCTTGGATCTTTTTTAAAGATTATGATTTTAAGTTAAATAATTTAGATATTGACAAAGTGGCTTTAGATAGAATATCAAAAATAATAAAAGATTTAAAAGGTTTATACCTTGCTGATTCTTTTGGAATAGATTTTCATAAAATGGGTTTTTGTCCATATATATCTAGTGTCTTTATGGTTAAAGAAAAAACAGCTTTATACGGGAATAGTGATGTAAGTAAGTGGCCATTTATGTATTCCATTGAAAATACAAGACCTGCTGATGGACCAAACTCGGCATATATGGTTCTTAGTGTTCTAGGAGTAACAGGATTTCAACAACTGATTGCACATCTCACTGAAATAGCGGTCCATCTAGAAAATAAAATAGGTGAAACTGGATACTTTGAGGTTATAAACAAATCTTGCTTGGGTACATCTGTCATGTTTGTACCACTTTTACCAAAAAAGCTTCGTAATTTTACCCCAAAAGAAGAAGCTAATGTTCATGATGCCTATACATCAAAATTCATTAAAAAAATCTCTGACTTAGGGAACACATATTACATAGATCAAATACCAAATAATGCTACTGGGGCAAGTCCGTATCCCCTCACATCTTTAAAAGCATATATAATGTCACCATATTCAAGTATAGAATCGAATCTAAAATTTGTTTCATTTTTAGTTACATTAAAAAATGAGATTGATTTAGAGTTTGACTTTTCAGATAGAAACATAAAGCCTGACATGGAAATTCCTCACCCATTAAAGTGATATCTCATAATATATGTCGCTAGCGTTATATCTTCCTGTTAGATGCCTAGACAATTATTAGGTTGAGTAGTATAATTTGATATCATGGAAAGAGATGATACAGGATCTATGACAAGTTTACAAAAAGCAAAAGTAGATGTATCCTTAGAAAATCCAAACCTGCCAATGCCGCTAAGATTTGAAGTGTCTTCTCCTGAAACAATTGAAAAACTTTTATCTGTCGAAGACTTGACCTTGCCACCAGAGGATGATCAGGAAAAAAATATAGTTGGTACAATTTATGATCAAGTAGTAAGCAAACTAAGAGAGCACGGATTTCCTGATATACGGATTATAAGAGGTAATCCCATTGTAGAAGCAAGAGATAATTTCGACCGCTTGCTTTTTCCATCTGGAAATCCAGGCAGGTCTTCTACGTATACACGGTATACTGACGAAAATCATGTTCTTAGGACTCACACCTCAGCTCTGATCCCATCTACATTTGATGATATAGAAAAAAAAAGTATCGACCGTTCAACTTTCGTGCTTCCAGGTTTGGTTTATAGACGTGATGTTATTGATCCTAGACATTTAGATGTTTTTCATCAGATAGATGTTTGGACGCTTCAAAAAGATAGTGAATATGGGCGCGCTACAAGAGGAAATTTATTAGAGCTAGCAAGAACGATTTTTGAGGCTGCATGCCCAGATGCAAAGATGATCGTCCATGAAGCCAAACACCCGTATACAGTTGATGGTATTGAAGTCTATGCAGGAATTGAAGGCAAAGAAATAGAAGTTCTCGAGGCAGGCCTCGCTCATCCCGAAGTATTAAGAAATTCAGGAATAAATCCAGAGCAATATTCTGGATTGGCGTTAGGTATGGGAATTGAGCGGTTAATAATGGCTAGGAAAAATTTACCAGATATTCGATTAATACGCTCTACTGATCCTCGTGTTATTAAGCAGATGACAAATATCGAACCTTTTATAAACCTATCTAATCAGCCAGCGATTTTTAGAGATATGTCATATTGTGTCAGTAAAAATGATTCTGAAGAAGATATTTGTGAAGCAATTAGAAATGTTTTTGGAAATAATAGTGACCTATTGGAGCAAGTGGAAATTCTACAAAGAACTCCTTTTGATAATTTGACTCAAATTGCAAGAGAGAGGCTTGGAGCAACAACAGGTCAAGATAATGTTTTAGTGAGAATTATCTTAAGACATCCTGACAAGACTTTAACTAAAAAAGAAGCAGCCGGTTTATATGCTATGGCATATCCAAAGCTTCATGAAGGTGAAACAAAAGGTTACCAATAAGTTTCAATTATCATGTCGTTCCTCTATTTGGCCCCCAAATACTATTCTGTATTTTTGTTAATTCGCTAGCTGAAAAAGGTCTTTTTTGATCTAATAATTGTTCATGTAATACTCCAACCCATTCCGTATTGCCTCTAGGAATACTCGAAATTGCTGAATGTAATTCATTTCCAACATCTAGTTGTAAAGCATATTCTATTGCCTCTTTTAAAGTGTGTTTATCTAATGGATTATTAAAATCAACGATTAGCTTATTTATCATTTCAGATTTTATTCCTCTCAATTGCAGTGCTTTTATAAATAATGATATATTGCAGGCACGTTCTTCGGATACTTGGGTAAGAAATTGGGTAGTATCTAAATCACAATTCATTGGTACAGTGCTAGGAGAAGTAATTATAGGAATTGCATGAGAAACAACTAAGTCACGTATTTCACCCCAGCTACCTCGTATAAGAGTAATATCTCCTCCAGCCATAATGTCGAACCAATCTTGTCTAAAACCTATGGCGTGAGCGTTTGTAGGAATATCTAGTCCTGAGATTCTTTGATCCATAAGCTCCAGAGGCATAATAATATGTACATCATGACGTTTTCTTGCAAACTCAATCACTGCTTGTGCTCTCCTTCTGAATGAACCATCATCGCTTTCTCCAGCAAGGATAATAATCTTATCTGTAGGTTTTATTTCTTCGCTTATCACTTTTCCAATTTTTTCCCTTGCCTTTTTTTTAGAGATAGTTGTATCAGGACTTATGAATGGTACCTGAATTACTTGTGCTGAATTATCAAGTTTTAAAGGAATGTTGGTGTCAAAATCAAAAGAACGATAGATTAATGTATCTAGTACGTGTACTTTTTCTCTGCAAATTTTCCAATAATAATCAATGAAATTTACGTCACCCCCCAAAGCAATAATTCTTTTGGGCACAAGGTCAAGAGAATTTTGGACACGCTGAAGCATGAAGGTTAATCTAGGAAGATCATGATGTTGATTGATACGCTTTTTTAATCCTCCTGACAAGAAGGTATGTGAAATACCGCTAACCAGAATATTTGAATTAATTGCTTTCATAAGTTGTGCTTCACCATGAAAATTCGTAGCAACAACAGCGTATTTTCCTTTTGCGACCTCAATACATAGCCTTGCATTTGCTGCCATAAATCCAGAAACAGTTGAGAATGAATCTTGCTTACTAAAGTCTTCTCTGTATTCCAGACCTGTCCTAAAATCTTTTCCACCTGAATATGACCAACTGCAGGTTACATCATCTATGGGAATGTTTTTTTTTCTCAAAGCATCTTTAGTAATTTCGGTTCTTTTCGTTGCAGGCAAAGCTATCTTCCATTTATTCTGTAATGTCCCATTTCTTTGCGCCCACTCCATGAGCGCTGCTGTTTCTTGAACATGTCCTAGAATCTGAGTACATAGAAGAATTTTGTATTGACTTTTCGGTTTTTGTGGGATTACTACCTGAACTTTCTCTTGTTTAACTTCCATCATCTCCATACTAAAAGGGGTGAGAGAATACTGTTCATTCACAGTAACCCTTATAATGGGTTCTCCTTCAAGAAAAAATTTTGGAATAACATAGCTTTCTTTAATGTTAATTCCTTCAAATGTAATAATAAATCTCTTTTGATGATCAGATGACTTGTAATCAGATAAGTCTTTTAAAATACCCCATCGATTGGCTAAATTCATGGGATGGGCTTCGAGATCCTCGATAGTAACAATCCCAATTTCAGTTTTTGCCACAAGAGGTATCTTTAATTGTATATTTGGTAATTCCAAAGAAATACCATTAATATCTAGATATATTATTTTCCCCCTCTCATCAAGAAAAACAACCATCTTTTTCGACATTCTTGCTTGTTGCTTAATTTTTGATTTTGTTCCTATGTTTCGTAACATACTAATAATGTAAAGCTAAAAAGCCAACTATTTTAGTTTTTACATAAATATGAGCAGCAAGATCTAGGTAAAATATATAGAATTAGTAAAATCTTCCGTTGAACACATTTTAACAGAATTTCTGTATATCTAGGGTAGTTATATCTTTCTGTGAGGCTAAAATGAATCCAATGTACTTTTTTACTTCCAGCAAAAAGACCCATCTCGGATTCGAACAATTATTATATTTAATGTATAAAATCTAATCCTTTAAAAGGATAACTCTACGTAGCTGATTTTCATAAAAGTCTCAATTTTTACTGTAATATATTAGGGTTTACGATTGAATATCAACGAGAATATCCTTTATTCGCCTTTCTATCTTATCAAGGAAGTCATATCATGATTCAGGAATTAGATCCAAATGAAGATGACGAATATATTACAGGAAAATTTGAATATCAATTTGGCAGAGGGATAAATTTTCAAATTGATACTAAGAATGTTCAGGAATTAACCGATTCTCTAGAATCACATAAGTATCCCCTCAGAGAAACATACAAGATAGTTGGTATAAGGTTAAAAATATGCTCCATGGCTATAGACAAATCCTCGTGCAAGATCCTGACGGATACTTACTTCGGTTTTCACAGGGAATTAAAAAAAACCAGCAAAATAATTCCTTTAAAAGGTGATTGTTAGATGAGTCATGTCTATACACTTAATACCATTCTCTATTGTTTCTCCTGAATAGTTTTTCGTAAAGAAATTTTTCTCAACGACTACAATTCTAAATTCACATTTTTGATATAAAGCAAGCTGCGTAAAATTTGAATTTCCAATATATACCTCTGTTCTGTTTACGTTTTTACTTTTTGCCCTTTTTATAGCATCCAACACCAGCTGGTTGCCAATTCCTTGATTTTTATATTTTTTATCTACTGCAATTTTTTTTAGTTTTTTTAATTATTAGATTATCCATAATCTTATTACAACTGTTTAATTACTCGTTGCATAAAGTTTAGCATCTAATGGGATACTGCCGGAGAATAACTTGCCAATTCTGCAATTCTGATACAAAACTGCTATGTCGGCGTTCGAAAGAACAAAGTTGCGGCTCACACTTTATAATTTATTACCCCATTTTTGATATAATCTGCGGATGACAGAACATGGAATAGGCAAGGGCTCGCAGGAACAGGAGGCGGTCAAAAGAAAACTCGACATTATTAGAACAAAACTTGAGCTAACTCCATTCATACCGAATGCTAACTTTATAAGTGCTGAGGCCCAAACAGAACTTGCTTTCAAAGCAAAGCTAGAGCCATACGAGAGTCTGGAATACCAACAAGCAGATCTGGTTGATGTTTCAAGTGATAGTACGGTAACTGTACACTTGACTCTTCAGCTTAGCCCCCAAAACTGCCCCACAATACTTATAATTCCCAGCTTAATCGGATCAAGCAGTTCTCCCGAAGTTGTAAGACTTGGCCTGTCTGGATTTGAAAAAGGCTTTAATATCGCTGCCATGAACTTAAGAGGCCAAGGCGATACGGAAAAGCTAACTAAAAATATTTATCATGCAGGACTAACTGAAGACATTCATGCTGTAATTAAGCATCTAGCGAGCGTAGGACTGGATAAAATTTTTATTGCCGGTTTTTCTCTTGGAGGAAACGCTACCCTTAAAAAAGTTGGAGGGGATCATACCGATACCAAAGGCTACATAAAAGGTGCTGCTGTAGTCTCTTCTGCTGTTGACCTTGCATTTAACTCAACTATTATCGAGCGCTCACCTCACAACAAAGAAATTTTACTTGCGCTTCAAATTGCAGCCCGCAAAATGGGAAGATATCACCCTGAAGACGGGTGGGGAACCAAAGAAGAAATAAGAAATATATCTTCGATAAAAGAATGGGACGGTAGGTATATCGCCGGTCCAAAACCAAAAAGATGGGGTTTTATAAATACAGATGATTATTATGAGAGAGCAAGCGCGCTTCCCTACATACGTAACATAAGAGTTCCAACGCTTGCCATTCATGCAAAAGACGATACGATCGCATCGGTTATGCCCTTACTTGGTTCTGAATTTACAAATAACCCAAATATAATTACTCTAATAACTGAAAACGGTGGACACTTGGGATTCGTGACGGAAGATAACGAACATTGGGCAAACAGCAGGGTAATAGAGTTTTTTGATGCGTTAAGGCAGTAACGGATTGATAAATTTCGGATTCTGACGATTTTTTGGTAAAATAAGTTTGTTGGCTTCTACTAGTTGCTAAAAACTAGTAGCTAATCGCTAATTTGCGCCTGTAGCTCAACGGATAGAGCACTTCGCTTCGGACGAAGGGGTTGGGGGTTCGATTCCCTTCAGGCGCGCAA
>JBBUBI010000013.1:0-3280 GCA_038058335.1 Patescibacteria group bacterium | reverse complement strand
GTATGAAAGCCTTTATAAAAAACTCCGCAATCAATTCCCACCACGTCCCCTTCTTTAAATTTATACTCTGTAGGAATTCCATGCACAACTACGTCATTCGTTGAAACACAGATCGAGTAATTATATCCCGGAACTTTCTTAAATCCAGGTTCTGCCCCATTCTGAAAAATCAATTTCTCTGCCAACTGGTCTATTTCAATTTCTGAAACGCCTGGCTTAATGCTGTTCAAAACTTCGCGAAGGACTTTGGATAAGATTGCTCCGCCTTCCCGCATTTTATCAATCTCTTCTTTTGTTTTTATATTAATCATTTTTTATTTCCAATCTTTTTAAGATTTCCTTGTGTATCTCATTTATATCTTCTTCTCCATTTATTTCTTCCAAAATTCCCTTTTTTTTGTAATACTCTATTACAGGAATCCTGTCTTTGTCCTGGATTTCTCTTCTTGCCTTAATAATTTCCCTTGCATCATCACCACGCCCCCTTGCGCTTCTTCTTTTACCCATTTCCTCCTCAGATGTCCATAAATAAATTACTCTGTCAATTTTTATGTTATGCTCGTCAGAATATTTATTAAAAACCTCAAGATCTTCAGCTGTTGCAGGGAAATTATCCAAAATAAATCCGTCGGTTGATTTACTTAGCTTTTCTTCAAGAAAAGGAAATTTAAGTTCAGTCGGAACATGTCTGCCTTTTAGGCTGTAATTTTCGTTTCCCTCAATTGCTCTAGGATCTTTTTTTTCATATGCATCTCGTATCAACGCTCCCATTGAATAAACGGGTATGTTGAGACGTTTTGAAAGTAATTCCGCTTGTGTTCCTTTTCCTGCAAAGGGTGGGCCAATAAAGACAAGTTTCATAGATAAAAGAGGCTATTTCTGTAAACTTTCTAGGATATCCTGGTGAATCTCATCAATTGATTTTTCTCCGTCAATCTCAACAAGCATTTCTCTCTTGCGATAATACTCAAGAACCGGTTTTGTGAATTTGTGAAATGATTCGATTCTCTTTGCAACTGCAGCAGGAGTTTCATCCGCTCGCACCTGCTCACCGCTTCCATTTCTGAAAGTTAATCTCTTCAGAGCTTCTTCATCTGAAACTCTCAAGTAAATTACTCTATCCGCACCATCCTTGAAGAAATCCGCCTGAGTTACAGTTCTTGGAAATCCATCCATTATATACCCACCCTTGTATTCAGGTCTCTTCAGGTACTCATCTACAATCTCTACTGTTTTCTTATCAGGAATAAGATACCCAGCATTCATTACCTCTTTTATATATCTTCCTAGAGACGTTTTTTCTTTGGCAAGTTCGCGAAATATGTGTCCTGTTGATAAATACGGAATCTTGAGCTTCTCGGAAAGTAAGTTTCCCTGAGTAGACTTTCCTGCACCCTGAATTCCAATTAAAACGGTTTTCATAATCTACTTTTTGTATGAATCGTAATTTCTCATTACGATTTGAGCTTCAAGCGCTTTTATGGTCTCCAGAACTACGGATACAACTATTAGAATACTCGTTCCTCCAAGTGTCAAATTTTGCACATTGGTAAATAACTTAGCAATTGACGGGAAAATCGCAATAATACCCAGGAAAATAGCACCCGCTAGCGTTATACGCGTAAGAATGTAATTTAGGTAATTTGCTGTTGACGCACCTGGCCTGATTCCCGGAATAAATCCTCCATATTTCTGTATTTCTTCTGAAATTTTCTTCGGATTGAAAACCACTGCGGTATAAAAGTAAGTAAAACCAACGACCAAAAAGAAATATAGGAAATTGTAAAAAAATCCGTCTGGATTAAAAAGTCCTGCAATGGTAAATGATAAGTCCTTAAGCATTGGGTTGCTTGATGAAGTAAGATAATTAGCAATTAGCGATGGCATAAGTATTAGAGAAACTGCAAAAATTATAGGTATTACACCTGCTTGATTAAGTCTTAATGGAAGATGGGTTGACTGACCTCCGTAGATTTTGTTCCCCCGCACTCTTTTTGCATAATAGACTGTAATTTGTCTGGTAGCTTCATTTATAAGAACTATTGACGCAACCACCGCAATTCCCATTACTGCAAAAATTACTATATTTGTAAGATTCTCAGCGCTGAAGGTTGAGGCGGTCTGTCCTAGAACAGATGGCAAGGTTCCGACTATACCAGCAAAAATCAGGAGTGAAATACCGTTTCCCACACCCTTTTCTGTAATAAGCTCGCCCAACCACATAAGAAAAACTGTACCTGCTACCATAGTCAGCACGAAAATTCCAAGATCAAGTGGAGTAAGGAGTCCGATGATTGATTGGCTTCTTAGAAGTGCATACATACCGATTGCCTGAAAAACTGCAAGAGGAACGGTAAGAAATCTGGTATATTGGTTTATCTTTTGCCTTCCTTCTTCGCCTTCTTTTGATAACTCTTCAAGTTTGGGAAATATTATAGTCAGAAGCTGGAGAATAATTGAGGCATTAATATAAGGATTAAGACCCAGTGCCATTACCGAAAAATTAGCGAGTGTTCCTCCTGAGAATATATCGAGCAAGCCCAAGAACTGATTGCTCGCAAAAAGCGCCTTCAGCTGCGCTACATCAACACCAGGAACGGGAATGTGAGCGAAGATTCTGAATATTATAAAAACTATTGCGGTGAATATTATTTTCTTCCTGACTTCGGGTGTTTTAAAACTATTTCTAAAAATAGAAAAAATATGTTTCATTTTATAAAGCTTTGCCGCCTGCTTTTTTTATCTTTTCCAGCGCTCTTTTTGAAATAGGTACGCTTATCGTCAACGAAACTTTAATATCTCCGTCTCCCAAGATCTTCACTCCATATATCTTAGCATCTTCCTCATCAACAATCCTGTTTTTTATCAGTGTACCCAAATCTACAACTGTATCGGGCTTAAGAAGACTAAGCGCTTTAATATTTACTGTAATTGGCTTATCTTTAAATATTTTATTTTTTCCTTTTCCACGTCTAAAAGGCATTCTCTTAATAAGCGGTAAGGCTCCACCCTCAAAGGATAGGGCAATATTTCTCTTGGCTTTCTGCCCTTTGGTACCGCGTCCTCCTGTTTTACCACGCCCGGATCCATGGCCTTGACCCAATCTTCTTTTTTTTGTTTTTGTAATTTTTTCTAATTTATTAAGTGACATATTAAGAAATCTTTCCTCTTTCTTTTAAGATCTTGTATCTCGCAGCAAGCCTGGTAAGTGCTTCCAAAGTCGCATATACGTTGCTTGCTTGATTTTTGGTACCTAAGACTTTTGATGAAATATTCTCAA
>JBBUBI010000012.1:0-3028 GCA_038058335.1 Patescibacteria group bacterium | reverse complement strand
CAAGCAATATAGAACAATATATTCTACAAATAGATGTCAGAATCAGCTAACAAAAATCCGCTTGCACAACTTGAAGAAACACTCGATGAGTATTTTGGCAAGAAAGCTCCCGCGCTTCCTCAGAACATAAAAGAAATTCTTGTAAAAATAGCTCCTTATTTAGTAATTATTGGATTAATTTTTACAATTCCCGCAATCCTGATACTCTTTGGGCTTGGAAGCGTAGCAACCGTACTGGCTCCTGTCGGCGGTGCTCAGTCTGTCGCAACTGTGCCTACAATGTGGGTTGGCATACTACTTCTCGTTCCTGTAGTTATCCTTGAAGCTATGGCCGTACCGGGGCTTTTCTCAAGAAAAATTGGGGCATGGAGATTTGTGTTTTGGGCTACGCTTATTTCGATTGTCTCAAGTCTGGTACAAATACAAATCCTTGGTGCTCTTCTCTCCGCAGTAATCGGCTTCTACATTCTTTTTCAAGTCAAGAATTTGTATAAATAACTTCATCAAAACTCCGCAAGCAGGCAATAATTTCGGAAGATAAGGATTTAATTTTACACTCATTTATAAATTAGCATAGCATGGAGAATTTTATAAAACAATTAAAATCCCAACTTTTGATTTACAAGAATGAATTTTATTTTTCTTCCGACATATGGACTCTCGCCTTTGAATATCAAAATCTTATTTAAAGTCGTGCCAGACCCGTATTCCTTCATCGCTCTTTGATTTTCAAGAGGTATCACATGCTCTTCAAGACGCCTCATCGCAGATGCAAGATCAGCGACAATTTTCTGCGTACCTACTACAAATATCAAATTAGGCGAGGTGTGGACAACATGAGGAAGTTGACTTGCGGTATTTGAAGCAATTATAAATTCTCCGTTTTCGACAAGCGCATGAACGCTCCCCAAATAGTAATCTGACGTGAATGCCTGACTGAGTAAGACTTTCTGCTTAGCAGGATCTTTTTCTGCAAGAATTTTTTCATGTAAATTGTCCCATCCATGCTTTCCAGACTTAAGGTAATCTATAAATCCAATCTCTTTAAGAGTCGTTGATGAACCATTCATGACAGATGTTCCTTGCGGAATTAATGTTTTAATTTTTCCCAAAGCATCTCCTGAGTTATCAACCAGAAATACTTCATATCCTTTTTCTTCAAGTCCTGCAATTGTTTTATCCAGAACTTTTTTCTCCGGTAATTTATTCCAATTATTTTTTTGATTGGGGTTCATAAATATGATATAATTACTACAGAATATATAGTACTACAGTTTTTGTAGTAAGTCAAGTATGAAAAAATGCTCAGCTAAAGAACTTAAAATCCTAGGAGATTTTTGGACTCTTACAATAATTCAGGAATTAAGTGAAGGCAATAAAAGGTTTTCCGAACTCGAGCGAGTAATATCCGGCATAAGTCCGACGACTCTGGCGAATAGACTTAAGAAGCTTGAGATCAACAATCTCATCAAAAGAGAAAAAGAAAAAATAGATAAACTCTCAATCATTTATAGCTTGACAAATAAGGGGCACGGCATTCTTCCTGTTTTAAGCCAAATAAGAGTTTTTGCAGATAAGTATCTATAATTGTTTATTTTAATTCAAGACTCCCCCAGAGGATCCGACAGGCGTAAGTGCGATAAGGTGACCATTTCTGGGAAAGTTTTATCATTTTTTCAGGTGATGGATCTTTTAATTTATAATTTCTTTCGATTGCTCGCTTCAATCCCAAGTCCCCTACTGAGAAAACATCGGGACGCCCTAGGTCAAACATCAGAAACATTTCAGCGCTCCATCTCCCAAATCCTTTTAGCTTCGTTAGAAGTTCTATGATCTGCTCATCCTCTAAATTATCAAGTCCTTCCAAGACAACTTTCTCATCAAGAATATCCTGCGCCATTGCTTTAAGATATCTTACTTTTGGCCAGGAGAGTCCAGCGCCTCTTATATCCTCATCTTTTATCCTTAGTAGGCCCTTAGGCGTTACCTTTCCTTCAACAAATAAAGCCTGGAACCTGTTGAAAATTGTCTGCGCGGCTTTCACCGAGAGCTGTTGTCCTGCAATTTTTCTTGTCAGAGATGCGAAATAATCTTTCGGGTGTTCAAAAGTTTTAACATCAATCTTCAGTGACAATTCGTAAATAACAGGATCTGCTTTTTTGAAATGATTTAAATAATCGGTACTCTTCACGAAGAAATTATAGCAGAAGACAAGAAGATTTTACTTGCGTTTTTTAGTTGTTTTTTTTGCCAGCATTGCATACTTTGTCTCAAGTCTTTTTTTCGTTTTGTGGGAACGGACTTTTTTTCTCTTCCCAACTCCTGTATCTCGCTTTGCCATAGGTGTTATTATACACTATTTTTACCCACATGCACCTTGCTTTTTCTCCACCCGACAATAAGAGGCAAAACAAAGGTTAAAACGTAATACAAATAGACATCTAGCTTGTAATATCCGTCTGCCGGCTTAAATGCCTTCACAAGAAAGAAGTAATCAAAAATAATTGCAATCAAGGTCCAGACGATCGCCAGACGAAAATAATACTGAAGAGTTTCTCCTTTAATTTTCTTAAATAGAACCCAAAGTGTTAGTGCGATACCTATGGGAGTAATTATCCACCCGATCATAGAAATTGGTACAATTGAAAAAAGCATTATTCCAAGAGCATAACCAATCAGCCAAAGCAAAAAACCCCAGCCTAGTGCGTCCTTGAATAATTGACGATTCATAATTTAAATTTACCAAATTAGGAGACAACTTTCAATAACTCCATCCTTGCTCCATCTGTATCGGAAGAAGTTATTTTTTGGCTTCGTTGTTTTTTTATCAGATCAATGGAGAGTTTTTTTTGCGGCAAATTCTTTTAATTCAAAACAAATACTAGGCATGAACTCAGAGGTTAACAGTCACTCGTAAAAAGGTAGCAGGTATTGAAGTACTACCGTCAGTGCTCTTGTTTTGCGCTTTCGCGAGTTCCAAAAGCTGGCTGTGGAGTTCTTCCACTTTTCCGCTCTTTTGAGCCGCTTC
>JBBUBI010000011.1:0-1493 GCA_038058335.1 Patescibacteria group bacterium | reverse complement strand
AAAAGTTTTACTGGTTTGTGGGGGTATGAATGGGGGTTGGTTCTGAAATAAGAGTCTCTTTGACGCTGACCTGATTTCCCGAAATATATTCCTTATCTTTGCCTTCTGTTAATGGCTCGTTTTTTAAATTGACAGGCTGTTGAGTCATCGGATCCCAAGGTTGAAACCATAAACCTGTTGGTTTACCGTTCAGCATAAATCTTCCTATTTCTCGTGGGCTGCCATATGCACCGCCTGGAACCCGTACTGCATACTGAGCGGTGATTTCTTTTGGATCAACTAGAATGTCTCCCGAATCGATTTTCGGCTTCCGCTGAACGATTATATCATTTCCATTATGAAATCTTGTAGTCGGATCAGCGTTTGGTTCAATCACAACTTTCACGACCTCGGGAATGTCGGTCGAAACATAAGTTCCATCTTCTGCTAGTCTAAGATATTGTCCGTTTGCACTTTGTCCTTTTGTTTCGATATTGTGTTTTATATCCGATACTACATTCTCAATTCTTTGTCCTGTATTTGAAACAGGATCTATTGGGGTTACGGCTTCGACTGCAACTACTCCAGTGCCAGTAAGCAAGACGCCACTTATTACGTTCCGTAATTTTCCCCATGTTGAAGTTTTATTTTTAAATTCTTTACCAGCTGATATTTCTGCCATATCTTCATATTATCAATCACCCTGGGTGTTGTCAATTAAGAATAGAAAGTTCATAGGGTGGGTCTTTTTGGGTTTCGCCGAAGACATAAATATCTTGGCTGTTTTCCAAAGCTTCTAGGATCTTAACATATCTGAAGAAAACAGCATTGGTCCAGCCAAAACCTGATTGCATTGAGTAATGAAAATCATAACTTGGCTTAGTACCTTTCTCGCCATCTATTCTTTCAAAAAAAGTATTATTTTCCCGAAAGACTTTGGAATGAGCTGAAATAGATTTATTCATAATTCGCTTGGCATCTTCAGTAAATCCGTATTTCAAAAGTCCGATAACGGTCAGATATTCAAGGGGCGGCCAGATATTTGGATAATCCCATTGCTTGGGTTTAACTACTTCATTTATCGCGGTTCTATATCTTATGGGTATTTTTGATAAATCGACATCCGGGGCAAGCGAATCTCGAGAAGTTATGGTAAGTCCGAATTCGGTCTCAAAGCTCGAAAGCTTTTTTGCCATCATATCTGCTTGCTTGGGAGTTGCAATCCCTGCCCATAATGGTACGAATCCTGCAAGAGATAGGAAGTCACTTTGTCTGTGATTCTTAAATCCGTAATCAAAGAAAAATCCGCTTTTTTCACTCCACATGAGCTTGTTAATTGTTTTCTTTCTTTTCTCTGCTTTTTCTGACCAAAATAATTCTGTTTTTTTATTTCCCAATATGTGTTCGGTAATCTCGAAGTCCTTCTCGTATTTGTAGAGATAGCAGTTGAGATCTATTGGGAGAAATTCATTACATCTGTTGTAGAAGCGTGAGGTAAAGTCCCAGCCTGATTC
>JBBUBI010000010.1:0-12372 GCA_038058335.1 Patescibacteria group bacterium | reverse complement strand
AGCGGTAAGCCCCGCTGAGAAACCGAGGACTCTTAGTCCTCGGAGGTTTATTTTAGACTATTGAAAATTTAATTTCTTAGAGAGATAATCCAAATATGGTTTTTATTGAAAGACCTGTCCCCGGAATTTCCAAAACAAAACCCGCCCACAAAAACGGCAATGGCAACAGACCAGAGTTAAAGAACGCTCTTCAGAAAGAAATAAGCCCTGCAGTGGCATTATCTGAAATAACAAAAACAGCCGATGGGCCCGCGTTATGGGCAGAAGATATCATATTCCCTGAAGGAAATCCACCAGATATATTAAATTCTCAAGTTGTGATTTGGGAAAAATTTGGTGAAATTCAAGACCAATTTTTATCAGATGGTAGTTTTGGGGAAGCTGAAAGTAGCATTGCGGAAAATGGAGCAATGAAATCCCCGCCAAGTATTTCAAGTGAGATCGTAAATAGAGCAAAGGAAGGAGATGGGGAGGCTTTGACGGAAATATATCAACAATTATTCCCAAAAGTTTACAGATATGTGCTAGCCAGAACAGGTAGCACTGAACTTGCAGAAGACTTAACTCAGGACGTTTTTGAAAACTCCCTCCTGCATTTGGATAAATATCAAGAAAGACCAGAGACTCCTTTTACCGCTTGGATTTTCAGGATTGCTCATAACTGTGTTATAAGCTACAGACGAAAAGAAACCACAAGGTGGAGGAATATGACTGATAAGGAAATTCCCGAAAGCCTTGCAAGTAATCATGATGTTGAAGAAGAAGTTGAAATTAACTCAGAGCTTGAAAGAGCTAGGGAAGCAATACGAAAATTATCAAAGTTCCAGAGAAAAGTAATGGAATTAAGATTTATATCTGGTTTGAATGTGAAAGAAACTGCGGAAGCTATGGGTAAGGGTAAAGTGAATGTGAAAGTGATACAGCATAAAGCTATTATTAGATTAAGAGAACTTTTGGGAGCAAAGCCATGGTTGGTAAGACACAATGACTCCTCTTCCTCTAAAGTAGCCGAACATACTTAGAAGGAAAAATTATTTACATTCAGCCTCGGCTGTGTTAAGCTTCAGATAACAATTTGAATTTCTAATTTCTAATTCTTAATTTCTAATCAAATCCCAATCCTCAAATCTAAAAAAATAATATAGAGTGTTTTCTCAAGCAAAAACTTCAACCCATTCGATAATTAACTTTCATAAAACGAATAGCCATTGATAGCAACATTAAGTTATATTATAATGCTTCAAAGCTATGACGCAGAATTTGGAAAATGGGACAAGACCTAGTGAATGGGCACAATTATATGCTCGCTTAAAATCTCTCCCAGTTCTTATATATGATGGATCGGAGCCTGTATCAGGATTGGCTACTGTTGAGAACGAAAACGTTCCCCCTCAAACAAAACGCATTATAAAACTTGCAGGTCATAGTGTTACGGGCGAGACAAAGGTGAAGAAAATAACTTATATTAATTACTCTTCAGGTAGGCATGTAGACATTTCAGTAAGATGGGAGAACGATCACAGAACGCATAAATATCATGAACCCAACATACATGGAGTGAGACTTATGATGCTTAATGGTAGTGATCAGTTTAAGCCTTTTGCCATAGTTAAATCTGGAGGAGAGCATCATGTGTCCGAAGACTACAATCCTCCTCTCTATCCAGAAGAATTCGATAAGACAAAGGAATTTCTTGGAAGATTTCAGCTACTCTCTTCTTCAACCAGAGCTGCTTTTGTGATGGAAATTATAGATGCGATTAGAGAATTCCCTCACAAAATGCCATGGAATCCTGCAGACGAGAATCTCTCGAAGGAGAAATAAATCTTCATTAATATTTACAATCAGCCTCGGCTGTGTTAAGCTTCAGATAACAATTTGAATTTCTAATTTCTAATTCTTAATTTCTAATCAAATCCCAATTTCAAAAGTTTTAAAATTTAGATATTAAGACATTGAATTAAAATTTCAAATTTAAAATTATGCTTAAAATCTATAATACATTAACCCGCAAGATTGAAGTATTTAAGCCGATTAAGAAAGATGAAGTCGGGATTTATACTTGTGGTCCGACTGTTTACCGCGAAGTTCATATCGGGAATTTCCGTACCTATATCGGTGCTGATCTTCTCAGGAGAGTTTTGATCCACAATGGCTATCGTGTAGTTCATATTAAAAACATTACCGATGTCGGACATATGAGACGCGCTGGAGAGGATGACGAGCAAGTCGATCCGATTGTCGCTGAAGCAATTGCAGAAGGAAAAACACCACAGGAAATTTCAGAGCATTTTACAAAATTATATTTTGAAGATGAGAAAAAATTAAATATTTTACCTGCGACGCATTATCCCAAAGCCTCAGATCATATAAAAGAAATGATCGCGATCATCAAAATTTTACTGGATAAAGGTTTAGCATACGAAGCAGATGGAAATGTATATTTTGATGTAAAGAAATTTAAAAACTACGGAAAATTATCCGGTAATACCTTGGATAAAATGGATCAGCTCCTGAAAGCAGTAAGAGTTTCTGTAGAGACTGATAAGAAGGACAGTGCGGATTTTGCACTTTGGAAAAAAGCTGAGAAAGATAGGCTCATGAAATGGGAAAGTCCGTGGGGAGAGGGATTTCCGGGCTGGCACATAGAGTGCAGTGCAATGAGCATTAAATATTTGGGAGATAGTTTTGATATTCATACCGGGGGAGAGGATTTAATTTTCCCGCATCATGAAGATGAGATCGCGCAAAGTGAAGGAGCGACCGGCGCAAGATTTGCAAATTATTGGATGCACTCAGGATTTCTCCTAATTGATGAAGAGAAAATGTCCAGGTCAAAAGGGAATATTTATACAATTGCCGAACTTGCGAAAAAAGACTTCGAACCATTGGCATTTCGATATCTGACATTTATGACGCATTACAAAAATAAAATGAATTTTACAATTGATGCACTGCAAGGTGCACAGACTGCGCTTAATAAATTAAGAGAGTTTATTGTCCAAAAAGGAGTGCCCAAGGGTGAAGCAGAGGAATTTGAAAATAAGTTTTACAAAGCTCTGAGTGATGATCTAAATATGCCTAAGGCTCTTGGAATTATGTGGGAGATGATAAAATCCGATAATTACACTTTGCCAAATAAGAAAGCAAGTCTTTTGAGATTTGATGAGATCTTGGGACTTGATCTGCATATGGCACAGGATTTTCTTGCGAATAAAAAAGAAGAGAAAATTCCAGGTGAAATTATAAAACTGATGGAAGAAAGAAATGCACTGCGCAAGCAAAAAAGATATCTTCTGGCAGATCAATGGAGACGAAAGATAATAAAAAAAGGATACGAAATTGAAGATCAAAAAGGCGGAAGAACAATAGTTAAGAAAATTTAAATTTTTGTAGTTTCCTCGAGAGCTTTTCTTGATTTAAAAAATGCGTTATAATGATAACTCCGTATGCTTAGAAGCAGACTTCCTATATTTGGAATTCCAGCAGTACTGCTCTCCTTAATGGCTTGTCATGATTTTTTATTTGCATATTTTATATTTAATTTAAATATGAAGGGGGGTGAAATAAATGAATAGAAATTTGTTAATAGGAATAATAGTTGTAGCGGTTTTGGTAGTCGGGGCAGCGATGCTCTTGAAGACGTCACCTTCAAGTCAAAATGTGACAGATACTCAAACTCAAGTTACCGTAATCCCAACTGAGGCAATAACAGAAGACCCAAGCTCAACAGGCTCTGCAGAGGCAACCGAAGTAAAGGAATTCACAGTATCAGGAAGTCCTTTCAAGTATGATATCAAGGAAATTAAGGTTAAGAAAGGCGATAAAGTAAAAATTACTTTTAAAAGCACAGCAGGTACTCACGATTTCGTAATTGATGAATTTGATGGAGCAAAAACTGCCGTCCTTAATCCCGGAGAAGAAGAGGTGGTGGAGTTTACCGCCGATGAAGCAGGGAGTTTTGAATACTATTGTTCAGTTGGTAATCACAGAGCAATGGGAATGAAAGGAAAATTAATCGTAGAATAGAATTCTTGCTATTCTTGCTTGATTATTGTTCGCGGATCGTGATTTCGGTCTGCTACAATTGTACTGCTTTAATTCATCAGATAGTTATTTAAATGAGAAGAGATCGACTTGCTCGAGGTAAATTCATACGATTCATAAGACTTGTCTCTCTCATGTTTTTCGTTACAGTGGTTATTTTTGTCCTCATGCGAAAACAGGAACATTCACTTATTTCCCCAATCTCCTCCTCTGCTCTCCGCTCAGAAATTCCAGCTCGAGATACAAAAGGAGTGACTGATTCGCAGCTGCGGAGCGTCGTTGAAGAATCCTTGAAAGATGCGAAAGGCGATTATGCAGTTGTGGTTTACAATTTGAAAACCAATGAAAATTTCTCAATCAACGAGCATAAAGAATTTGACGCGGGGAGTCTCTATAAGCTTTGGGTAATGGGAGCAGTCTATGAACAGCTAGAGTCAGGAATATGGAAAGAAGATACTGTTTTGTCCGAGGAAATTTCGATTCTCAATGAGAAATTCAATTTGGCAACCGAATCAGCAGAGCTTGCTGAAGGGAAGATTAGTCTACCGGTTAAGACAGCGCTTGAGCGAATGATTACGATTTCTGATAATTACTCAGCACTTCTTCTTGCATGGAAACTGAGATTATCAAAAGTGACATCGTACATGGATACAAAGGGTTTTGCAGAATCTAAGCTTGGTGGTGCAGAAACCTTACCGACTACAACAGCATATGATATCGCGCTTTTCTTTGAAAGGCTCTACGGAGGACAGCTTGCGCCATCTGATACAACTTCAAAAATGATCTCACTTCTGAAAGCGCAAAAATTAAATAATAAATTGCCAAAACTTCTGCCTGAGAAAACTGTGATCGCCCATAAAACTGGAGAACTTGGTTTAGCAACTCACGACGCGGGAATTGTTTATTCACCAAAGGGAGATTACATTATTGTAGTAATGTCCAAGAGTAATTTGCCAAAAGGTGCAGAGGAGCGGATCGCGCAGCTTTCAAAAAATGTTTTTGAGTATTTTGAAAAGTGAATTTGAAAATAATCTACTTAAATTATATAATTTGATTTAATTTATGGGAGTTGAGGCATATTGTTATCGAATAATCCAGAAAAAGCAAAAAGAATTGGCACACTCTGAGTTGATTGAGAAAGGAAAAGTAGGCGAAATTGATTTCATAGAACCTGCAAAAATTCTCGCAGTTTGTGATACAGATGACGTAAAAGGTACGATTTGGTTTAAGAATTCTCAAGGTGTTGTGGCAATGCTTTCTGAAGATGATGAAGATTCAAAAGGTAAAAAATTAAACTTGGAAGAACCTATTAGCTTCTCAGGTCTTCAGTTCGTTTCTATTTTGGCTAGAGACAGACGTAGAGGGATTGTCATATTTCATTCTAGAAAAGACGATGAAGGCATGGACTATAATCCTCCTCGCATGGATGATATTGTCGCTGTTTAGGTCTACTTAGTGAATTTAATTTTGCAATTTTGTTATAATCCGGAATGAAATGACTGAAAGATGGGTGTCTTTTATTTCAGGTGAGGGAACTACGATGGAATAAAAGCAAACTCGAGAATTTAGATTGAATTGAGAGTTTCCTGAGCTTCTTTAAGGCTCTGGTTATATAAAACTGCTTTTTCGTATTCTGATCGCGCCGATTCTAAATTTCCAAGCTTTTGATAAGATTTTCCTCTTAACATGTATAGTTCTGAAAAAGCGCGATTTTGATTATTCAAAATTTTATCTGTAATCTCAAAAACCCTTTCATAATTTCCAATTTCAAAATATGCCTCGATCGGATCTATCTGATACCAGAGAGTTCGGAAGGGAAGAAGGCTTTCCACTTTTTCAAATTCTTCAACAGATTTTTTATATTGCCCAATATTTTTCAGAGCAACAGAAAGATTAAATCCTGAATAAATATCATCCGGATCTTGTTTAAGTTTATTTTCCGAAAAATTTACCGCACTTTTCCAAGCTATCATTTCATCTGCATTTTCGCCTAGGATTTTTTCTGCAATTTCAATTTTGTCTTTTGGCACCAAAACCAAGAATTCATAGTTAAACTTCTTCCACAAAATATTAAAATCTTCATAAGAATATTCCAAATTTTTCCCCTGAAGAGAGTCGTCCTGGATCAAAATTTCTAAGCTATCATCATACCCTTTAACTACTCGGTAATGTCCGATATCTTCATTTGATTTAGTCCAGGTGCGTGCGATAATCGGTATGTCATAAGTTATAAAATATTTGATCATTTCGATATTTCCCATCGGACGATGGTAGGGAATGAGATCGTATTCTTTTGATTTCTCGGCGAGTTCTTTAAGCGTTACTGATTTATCGTCGTTGTCCCCGGACGCGACTTGATACGGCCGAAGAGCATCTCCGATTTCTTCCTGCGTCTCATTCATTCCGTAATAAGAAAGCGCCATAGAAAGTGATGCAGGTCCGCAATTATTGAATCTTTGGAAAATATGATAAGTATTCGCAAGAGTTTTGTTCGCAGGAGGGGCAGTGAGCGGAGTTTCCGTTGGAGTTGGCTTGGAAATTTTACCAAGAGATGTGATAAGATCATTTTTATCAATTGACGAATTTTGAAATATGAAAAAAGCAGAAAAAAAGATTGTGGAAAAAAATAATAGTGCCGGGAGCAAAATCTTCTTGCGTTTCAAAAACATAGTCTCTTATTTTACCACGGATAAAGAAATGTTTCTCGTAGGAGTCTTAATTCTGCTTGTCACTTTTATTTCGCTTTTTCAGCTTGTTCAAATGAAAAAAAGAATAATTCCCGGCTCTGGATCTGAGACTTCAGAAAAAAAAGAATACTGGCTTTTGCTGCACAGAAAGTCAAATATTGAAAAGTTATTTTTGGGTGAGCCAGGCGATCAGGAAAGAAGCGGGGTCGTCAAAATGTTTAATGTAAAAGTTGGTATTCCGGGAGAAAGACCGACGCCATTGCCTCAGCTTCTTGGAAGAAAGTATTGGATTATAGACGATAAATTTGATGCAAGTCAGTATCCTGAGACCGCGCCATATTTTCTCAAGCTTGATGTACCTGTGAGCGAGGAGTATCCGTTCGGACCTGTTCCATATGAAGAGTGTAATGGCGGACCCGCTTCGCAGCGAGGCGGCCAATGTAATTGGGAGCTGCCCGGATCTTTCGGGCTTCATGGAATAAATGGAGACTCTTCAAGATTGTCAGTAGATAATCCCGGAAGTTCCGGATGCATAAGACATAATGACGAAGACATTACATATCTTTATAAATTGATAAATCCTGAAGACAAAGTTAGGTATTATATTGAAGATAATTAAACCTTGAGAAGCATACCAACTGCGACACCGATTAATGTAGCCATTCCGCCGATTAAGAGAAGTTCAATTGCAGATCTTAGAGGTTTATGATCCACAATATGGCCTTTTATGTAGCCGACGGTGAGAAGTCCCGTAAATGAAGAAGCAATTGCGATATATCTTGCAGCCGGTTGATTAAATAAAATTGTAGGGATTACAGAGAATAGTCCGCCGATGTAGTAACTAAAAAACATTACAAGTGCCCCTATTAGAAGGCTGTCTGTATGCTTTCCTGTTTTGTCCATTTGATGAACTGCTTTTTCTGATGAGTATTGCCCGGCTGCCATTGAAGTTGCTTCAACAGTGACTGCGACAAGAGCTGCTAGAATGAGAATTGATTTATCAGAAACACCGATACTTATCCCGACGACTACACCGGTTGTTGAAACAAGTCCGTCCTGAAGACCAAACATTAAAGAGCGCAAATAATCTTCATGAATATTTATCTTCATTCAAATATTATAACACCGTAAGCACGGTCTTTGGTATAATTAATGTTCATGGAAGAAAATAGAGAAAATGTATTTTTGGAAAACACACCAGAGCAAAAATCTCCAAGAAAAAATAAAATTCTAATCTCGATTTTTCTTCTAATTACAATTCTTGTTCTCGGTGCCGGTATATATGCTTTTTCAACTAGAACTGAAAGTAAAATACTTCTTTCCTCAACTCCTGAGTCTGAAAAGAAAAATAATATATCTCCAGCACCATTTCCTTTTCAGGAATTAACAATCCCATATCTTAGAAGCAGGGATTACAAAAGCGAGCTGGAAGAGTTTGAGAAGGTTTCTCAAAACGCAAACTACACATCATATATGACAAGTTATGATTCGGATGGTTTGAGAATTGACGGTCAACTGACGATCCCGACTGGCACGCAGCCGATTGAAGGTTTTCCCGCAGTTGTTTTCGTTCACGGATATATTCCGCCAGAAAATTACCAGACTTTGGGGAATTATTCAGCATACGTGGATTATCTTGCGAAGAACGGATTTGTGGTTTTCAAAATAGATCTTCGCGGACACGCCGATTCACAAGGGGAGCCGGGAGGAGCATATTATTCATCTGATTATATTATCGATACACTTAATGCGCATGCCACATTGCAAGATTCAGATTTTGTAAATCCTGACAAGATCGGACTTTGGGGGCATAGCATGGCAGGGAATGTAGTTTCCCGAGCGCTCGCTTCAAAGCCTGATATTCCTGCAATATCCATCTGGTCAGGCGCAGTCTATACGTATGAAGATTTTTCGCAGTTTAGTATCGAAGACAATTCATATCGCCCTCCTTCTCAGGATTCAGAAGTCAGAAGAAAGAGAAATGAGCTTTTTGAAAAATACGGACAGTTTGATTCGGATTCTGATTTTTGGAAACAAGTTCCGATGACGAATTACTTAAGCGATATAAAAGGTGCGATTCAACTGAATCACGCGGTCGATGACGATGTAGTAGATATAAGATATAGTCGTAACTTTAACGAAATACTAAATAAGACAGAGATTGTTCACGAATTAAATGAATATTCAAGTGGAGGACATAATATTTCTGGCTCGGCGTTTAATCAGGCGATGACAGATACTGTAGAATTTTTCAAAGAAAATCTCTAGGATTCGAACGATAGCCTTTTAAATCAGTCTAAGAAAGGACTTAAGCGGCGAGAGGATACTCTGTTGGGGTCTTTCTGATTATATGGAGACCTGAAGAATCGATCACAACATTTTCTACCAAATATAAATTAGGTCTATCTCCTACAGGCTCAACTGCGTCAAGACCGAAATGAGTATTGGGAGTGATTGCAGAAAATATAACCATAGACTGATCCGGTGCTCCCGGAACAAATTGTTCGGGAGTCCAAATCGGAGTTTTGTCTATCATAACTACATCCGCTTTGTCTTCAATGGCTCGTACCTGTCCTGTGGCGCCAAGAGCTCGCGCTGCAATCATTGTGATTGCGCCTTCCGGTGCACCTCCGCGCCCCATCATAACGATCGGATTTTCTGGATCAGACATCATTGCTCTTAATCCCCACAGAAGGTCACCGCTCTCGATTCGTTCGATATTTACTACTCCTAGATCTTGTGCCTCCTGAATGATTTGATCATTGCATTTCCTATCCATTACAACTAAGTGAATATTCTCGGCACGAGCTTGTCCAACCTTTATAATTGTTTCAATATTCTCCCTTGTGCTTTTGTCTAAAGATAGAACATCCTTAAACATTTCTGGTGCAAACAGTTTTCTGAAATAAGTTACTCTTTTTCCAGTTCCGCCTACCATAGGAATTTCCATTAGCCCATGATGCGTTGTGGCTCCGACTACAGATACTGCATCAGGTCTATTATGCGTTGCTCTTCTGGTATTTTCTACCATATCCGTAACTTTACTGACTATATGCAATCCGCTCCCATGTATTCCTACTGGGAAGGGCATTGCTTCACCAAGCTTATCGGGGTCTGCTTCGTTTTCTCCCTCACCAGCTTCATAATCATCTCGATAAGGAGTTTTTCCTACAGCAAGCATGAAGCCCCTGAAAGCGCTTTTATCAATTATTTTTTCTCTGCGTTTTTTTTCTTCTTCCGGAAGATCAATTGCCTCAGGTATACCTCCAGTTAAATCTTGTATCTCTATATGAGCAGCGACAGCTGCAAGATTAACTGTTTTTACCGTGTGAGAAATGACAAGATCTTTATCTGGGAATAGATCAAATTCCGGGTTTAATGGTGCTCTTACTAAGCGGGTACTATGGTCTCCTCGTGAGCCATCTTGATTCTCAGCTGACATAATTTATGGATTATAACAGGTGTTTTTCAAAAAATCAAAAAGAAAAATTTTTAATAATATTGACTTTTTGGCTTGCAATTTATACATTTAAGAGGCAAGTTGCCCGCCTTTGCGTAAAGCTACGGAGGGCTGAGGGGAGGTGAATTAAATGATTGAAGTAAATTATCTGGCGATTGTTATTGCAGGTATCGTCTCGATGGCGCTCGGTTTTATTTGGTACCATCCGATAGTTTTGGGAAAACCTTGGATGAAGGAAAAAGGTTTTACTCCCGAGAGTCTTAAGAAATCCCAGAAAGAAATGGGGAAGTTTTACGGGGTTTCATTTGTAGTATCTCTTATCACGGCGTATGTGCTAGCGCACGTAATCGTGATGTCTGAGAATTATTTCCACAATGCAATGCTCATGACCGGACTTATGACAGCATTTTGGTCGTGGCTCGGATTTATGATGCCGGTGCAGTTGAATGGAACAATTTTTGGAGACAAGAATTTCAAGCTTTTCGGAATTGATACTGGTTATCAACTCGTTTCTATTCTTGCGATGGGAGCAGTGCTTGGCTACTTGTAGGTTTTGGTTAACAGCACGGACTAAATGCTTCTTTCGTGAATTGTCTTTCTTTGCTATAATCTTGCAATGTCAAAGCAGGAAAAGTTAGGAAGATCTAAGAGAGAGGAGAGAAGGAGAGCCGTTTTATTTGCGATGTCAGAAGTCGGTGACTTCGGAAACAGGAATACTCCTGCGCCTCTTTGGGCATTTTTCGATTTGGCCTTGGCATTGGCAGTAAGGCAGGATGAGATGGTTAGAACAGGTCAGAGAAGACCGGATGTGGATAGTCCGGAAAAACGTACTCTCTCAAAATTAGAAGAAGTAATACCTCCTGAGTTAGTAAGCTTGGGCGAAGATAATTATGAAGTAAACATGTGCGAAATTGTTTTCGCAATTCTAAGCTATGATGATCTTGATGTCGCTGCGAATGCGGTGATAACATTTCCTACAGTTAATAGATTTTCATTAGTTAATAAATCAGCGCGAAGTGGTCATCAGCTAGATGCTCCGAAAGAACAAATGCTAAATTCATATCTTGAGGTTCATGAGTCATACGTAGAGCAGGGAGGAGAAATTAATTGCGAGGCAGTTAGGATAATTTATGAAGCTCTCGAAACTGATCCGTACGATGCTTGATTCTTTCATAGTACTATATCTTATAGTTTGACTTTAGTCTCGATTTTTGGTATAGTTTCTAATTCATGGAGAATAATAAAAACTTTGGAAAAAAAGATCCGGAACAGCTGGAAGAAGCTCAGGATTTAGGTGAGCGTGAAAGGGAAGCGTTGAAAATAGCTGTGCATGGTATCATAGAGCATGGAGAGACTGGAGAAAAGCCTCCGCCGATGAAAATTAAAATTACTTCTGAAAAGCCATTCAATATGAGAGAATTTACGAGCGCTGCGTATCAAATGGGAGTCGACGTTACTAAGACGCTTAAAGAAGCAAGGCCAAATACTCTGGTTTTTCAGCCTATGTTGCGCGAAAAAGATGAAAATTTAATTTTAGATGGGGCAATAGTAATTTCGGCTGGCCTTGAGAAATACTTCAAATAAAACAACCTCATCTTAATTTCCCGACCAAATTAGCGCATTTTTTGTGTATTTTTGCTATAATCTCAAATTATGACAACGGAAGATGGTGGCAGGATTGGATTACCTCAGCAAGATTTATTAGGCAAGAAAGATCCCTACAATGCTCAGCCCCGAATGCTACAGGAAGTTTTATATCAGCAGGAAAATATTGGTTTTTTCCCATCGCTGCAAGACCTGTCTGTAAAATGCGGTTTTTCCTGGGGAATTGGAAGCAGAAATATGCAGGAATTGGTGGAGCCCGAAAATCGTATGAGTGTCAGACGGAGAGTATATGAATTTTTACAGCGCATGGATATGCCTTTACCACCGCGCGTAGTTAGTTTTAGCCCCGCCATAATTGATAATGAGGCTGAGATTCTTAGAGTAACCGAGGAAGTTATATCTGATTACGAAGATCAGACAAGATTTAATTCCGATGAGCTCTTGGATGAAATGTTGGTAGGTGCCAATTTAATGTTTACCAGAATGAAAGATGTGGTGCTTATGGTAAAACCGGGTGATTGTATAATGAACAAAGCGACTATCCGAGGGCTTTTAGCCCTCGGCTGTAAAGCT
>JBBUBI010000009.1:12834-17761 GCA_038058335.1 Patescibacteria group bacterium | reverse complement strand
ACAATATGTTGACAATTATATTTACGTTCCCTATCCTTGTCTTATGTATATACGAAAAAGTACGTGCGGACTCTGCAAGCCACACAAAAAAATTGTTAAAAACGATACAAAACTAAAAAGAGAGTTTGAAAAAGAATTAATCGAGGAAACTTCTCGGATATCTACGCACTCCTTGACTCACTTAGTAAACATGCTAAAATAAGAGTATGAATCAAACTATTACTGTTTCTCCAAAAACAATAGAAGAAATTCTCGCTCGCCTTGACAAGCTTACTAGAGAAATAAGAGTTATTAAAACAAAACTCTTCGAAGAAGAACCGCCCTATGGAAGCGATGAGTGGTGGAAATGGTCTGATGAAAAAGCGATCGAAGATTACAAAAAAGGTCGCTATACAGTGATTCGTTCAAAAAAAGAACTTAATGAATTTTTTGGTTCATTAGGTAAATAAAGTGAAACAAATTCTTCTCACAAACCAAGCTGAGAAATCTTTTAAACAGCTTCCAAAGAAGAATCAAGAAAAAACCAGGAAACAATTTGAACTTTTGTTAATCAATTATCGTCATCCTTCTCTTCGGGCACGCAAAATGTCTGGCGCAAACCATTTTGAGGCAAGAATTAATATACATCATCGTTTTACTTTTAGCTTAGTGAAGGAAGGAATTTTAGTTTTGACTATTGGTCCTCACGATGAAGGCCTGGGAAAAAAGTAAAGTCTTAGTCTTACCCGATCCACCCGGGAGGCTTCGGCCGTGAGCTCAGCCGAACGGTGAATTTGTAGCTACATTCAACCGCTTGACAAAACAGGGATCATATCCTATAATAAGCCGGCTTAATTATTTCAATGAATAAAGCAGAGAAAATTTCAACAGCATTGGTAGCTACATTTGCAATTGCAGCTGGTGGCGTAGCATGTGGCGGAGGCGAAGGGTCAAACGCATCAACTGACTCACCAACCGGAACCAGAATCGAACTTACGGAGTCACCCTTCCCACCAGCAACCGAAACCCCTACGCCAATTCTGGAGCAGACACCAGGCAGCAATAATACCCCTTTTGAAGAAACATCAACCCCATTTGATTGTGGAATTTTCCCCCAAGAATATTGTACCGGGGGTAGACTTATCGACTGGGAAAATCCAACAGACGGAACTGTATATAAAATTGTTACTCTTAATGTTCCAGCGGAAATTCCTATTCTTGCTCCTTTTGATGGCCAACTTACGATAAGAAAAAGCGAAGAAAACCCTTTTGAATTTAATGCCCCCCTTATTAGCATCTACAATGATGACGCTCCTAATACTCCTATTTTTGGAATTACCGGTAATATAGCGGCTCTTTCTGATCTTAATCCTTTAAATACAGTAGTCAAAAAGGGAGATCTCATTGGCTATGTACAGGAAGCAGAGGAAAATATCTCAGGTAGAAATATTATCATTAGCTTTTCTAGTCTTGATCCCCTAACAAAAACCTTTACAACAGATGAAAGCCTTATACGTCAATATTTTCCCACTATAGCTAAATAATATATAATAATTACACCTCGTTATATGATTGACAAAGAACCGGGCTTAAAAAAAAGCCAAAATCCGCTTAAGCGCTTAGTTAAAGCAGGAATTCCTGTTATTGCGGGGGGACTTGCTTTGTCCGGTCAGGGAAGTGGACAAGTTAGCGAAATCTCTCCTACTCTTCCTTTTGATACACCGATTCCCGCAGTAGATATCGCTCCTTCATTTCAAGATACAGGAAACCAAGTGATTCCCGTTGAAACACCGGAAGTTACCGCCTTAAGAAGCTCGGTTGCCGATAAGTTCGGTATAGAAATTCAGACATTTGATGAAATATCTAAAGCTCCTGATGCAAAATATTTATACGGATTGTTTGACAATGTTTTGTACCCAGTTCATGACTGGAATAAAGAGAATCTAGATCTTTTAGACCGCGTACTCTCTTATCTACCAAAAAGCCTGTATGAACCAAGAGAAGACGGGGAGAAGGTACATATAATTTTGGGTCCTGCCTCAATCTGCGGCTGGGATGTCAAAACCTTCACGCCGGATTATCCCCGCGAAGTTATGGCTTCATACTCTTATTTTAGAGCTGAAAATCCCTTATCTGCCGCATGGGTTATGGCACACGAATTCGCTCATCTTCAAACAATGGACTCATGCACCACAGGCGACAAATCGCATCTTACAGAAACTTCCCCTTATTTTAAAAAAATTGATGAAATATTGGAAGGAGAATTTGTAGACGTTAAAAAAGGACTGTCAGGAAAGCTGGGAGAACAAGAAAGCCAATTCGAAGAAGAAATTGAAGACGGAGGTCGGATACTGCCCGTTGATTATATCAAGACTCCGGAAGAAGAGCAAAAAGTACGCCTAACCCGATTCAAATACGGAATAAGCAAGGATATGCCTTCAGAGTTCATTGCGGTGATTGCTGAATCTTATTTCTTAGGCAGGGACTATTTTCAAAGAATGTATGGTCCGTTTTTCCCCCAAGATGTTGTAGATAGCTTGTATGAATTCGCCAGAGATGATATTTTTGACGGTACTGAATATACTGATTACCACAAAACCGCATTTGAACTTGGAAATTTAACAAATACCCCTTGACACATAATCTCCGCATAGCCTAATCTTAAACTATGCCTGTTGGTTTACTAAAAAAACCACTTTTTTGGATTGGATTAATTATTGTATTAATAATTGGACTTTTAATTTTTATTCTTGAGCTTAATTCTATCAGTAAACCCAAAAGTTCCCAAAGCTCTCCTCAAAAACTCTCTCAAAAACTAAAATCAGGTCCAAAGCCCGGAAGCTGTCTGGTCCTAGAACAAAAATACTGCGGTAATGGAAAAATTATCGAATGGAAAAGCCCCACGGGACAAATATTTAAGCTTGTTGCATTTAATCTACCGGCAGATATCCCCATTTTTGCTCCTTTTGATGGCCAGCTTTTAATCACAGATAGTAAAAAAAATCCTATCAGCCCCAATATTCCTATGATCAGCATATATAATTCTAAAGGACCCAATACTCCAATCTTCAGTATTTCAGGTAATACAAAAATTGAAAATAATTTCAACAAAAAGAGCGCCGAGGTTAAAAAAGGAGATATTATTGGATATATTCAAAATACAGATATTAAGATTTTAGACAATACAATTGTATTAACTTTTACAAAACTTGATAGTATAACAAAGACTTTTATTGTCGATGAAGAAAAATTGCTTAAAATTTATAAAAATTGATACTATGAAATATCTTTTAACTAATTTTTCAATAAAAATAAATCGTGCGGTATTACTTCTCTCTTTATCGTTTTTTTTATTAACCGTACTATATACGGCTTCGTACATAGATGCTGCAATAATTGTTTCTGATCTTGGATCATTGCCTAACTCATGCAATTGCGCTCTAGCACCGGAACCTCAGCCATCTCTAACATGCGCAAATGGATCATCATTGGGCACACCTGTTGGAGCATGTGGTTGGCCGGCTTGCACCGTGGGAGATTCATGGACAAAATATACGCTTGGAAATGGTACTTCTTACTGTTTCGATTTTGGTATATTTAGTGAAGACTGTCAGTATGTATATATACCCTCGTTTAATGTTTGTAGTCTTGGTGATAAATGCACAGCAGTACAGCCTTATCTTAATTATGGATATCCCGATTGCAGTACTGGAGCATGTCTCAATGGAGGTATATATAAAACTTGCTGCGCTGGATCAAATTTAGGAGGAAGTTGTAATACGCTCAATTATGATAACATTCCGCCTCCGGAAGGTAGTTGCCCTTCGGGGACGAGTACCGTTATGTGTGGAGTATCTCTCTCGACTTGCAATAGTCTTTGTGGCGGAAACAACTGCTATAATTCGGGTGCCGGAGTTTATTGCACAACTTCTGCTTGCGGAACAAACGCATGCCAGGCAATATTCCCTGCCCCAACCCCCATTCCGAATGGGGTGGTTCAAGGGTTCAAGGTTCTTATGCCTGGGAACCAAAACGCATTTCCTGCGCAAGGCCAACCAGTATCTGTCGACGGCAATGGCGCCAACAACGATAATCCTTATGGAACCGGCGCGACCTTCGCCAATCCTACTTACTGGAATAATTTGGCTGCGGGATCATCGCATACAATTTCAGTCCCAACAGTAGCAGGATATTCTATTGGTTATACGCTTTGCTATAACGATACTACCTGTCACGACGTTGGTGATCCTATTACTCCCGGAAATTCAGTAGATATTACTGTCCCGACTACAGGATCTAGACTCGTTGACCTCTGGTGGCACTATACCCAAAACGCACCTGACATTCCAGGCAATCCTACAGATAATGCGTGCGTAAATAGAGATTCCCGTGCAAGAATTACATGGGATCGCCCGGCAGGTGCTACAAGTTTTCAAATTAGAGTTGATGAGCATACTGGTACTCCAAGCTGGAACGGACTATGCAATGGATCCCAAAACGCTGGTGACATTTGTCTTGACAACGTAGTAATAAGCGGTAATCCCGTAAATTATGAATTTAATGTCACTGGAGGAAAAAGTTATAGATGGTGGGTACATGCATGCGGCCCAGGCGGATGCGGCGCGACGAGTACTGAAAGAACTTTTACGGGCGGATTTCCTGCCAAATCTACATGTGGACCAAATCCTCTTGTACCCGCTCCTCTTCCGGGCAATCCCAACGGCAAATATGGAGACATTGATGGAGATCTGTATATTAGCTGTCTTGATGCTGTAAAAGACTTGCAAATAGTTGCTGGCTCTTATACTCCTAGCTCATCGCAGATTGAGAAAGGTGATGTAGATGATACTGCCGGAACTTTTTCTACCTTATCCGATGTAAACTCAGGTGACGCAACAAAAATATATCAGTATTTAGCTGGTTCTATCGCGAGCCTCCCTGTATGCAC
>JBBUBI010000009.1:0-12734 GCA_038058335.1 Patescibacteria group bacterium | reverse complement strand
AGAACAGTTGCGGTAGCATCAGCACCCGTAACCGACATAAACTTCGGTATAAGATTATCAGGGGTCACCCCTACCCCTGCTCCATCCTATACCATTTACATACATGCCTATTTAGACGAAGGGGCGGGACCATGTTATCACAATAAAATCCAGGACTGTGGCGAGACATATCCTGCTCCATGGCGATTTGCAACTATCGGAGACCCCATAGGCGGTAACTTTAATAGCTACTTTGCAGGTGGCGGATCCTACACATCAGGCCCTCTTGCGTCAGGAACATGGTATGCAGCCATTGACTATGATACAAACTTGTATGAACTAGAAGATCCTATAAATTATCCGGACTCAAAGACATTTACTCTCGGACCCAACGCAGACATCAACGTCCCATTGCTAACAATACCTACTCACTCAATCTCAGGGACTATATTTATAGATAACGGGGCAGGAGGAGGTACGGCAAATGATGGAATTAAAAATGGAACAGAATCTCCTTATCCCGGCACACCGGTTTCGATGTCTGTCAATGGTGGCACAAGCTCAAATAGGACATTAACCGGCGGAAATTATACTATCTCGGGTTTTGCCGAAAATCAGGGCCACACGATCAATCTTACTCCCCCATCTGGATATGTATATAGCTATTCTGGGGCAAACGCAAATTATGTAAATCCCAGAACCGTAAACGTTGTGACATGGGATGTAGTCGGTATCAATTTCGGAATTATACCTGACCCGGGTTTTGCAATTTCAGGAAATGTCTTTATAGACAGCGACAACGACTGTGTCCAGGATGCGGGTGAAGAAAATTTCGCCGGTGCAGCATTGATCAATCAAAGCGGAAATAGAAATCTTGGATATGACGTTGCCGGCAGTAGTAGTATTGGAACATCCGATCGTATTCGATTATCCAGAATTATAGTTCCGGCTGCTGAAGCTGGATCTGTATCTCAAGGAAGTATATATCTACAGGGAAGTACGAATAATGCTACGGTTTATATGGTTGTCTATGATAATGTTAGTTCTCTGCCGCAAAACCTTATTGCAGTTAGTAATGGCGTTTCTGTTCCGACCACACAAGGTGCCGGACCGGTAACTTTTACTTTCCCTTCATCTTTCAGCGTTTCAGCCGATCAAAACCTATGGATAGGAATGTATGCAGACATTGCAGGAACTACAGCAGGGGGAGCTAGTGGCCCCCTACTATTCTATTCGGGCTTGCAAGTCGGAGATTATGCAAACGACGGCTATGTGTATGTCAATGATGGGGATGCTCCCGTACCTTCCGATTTAACAGGGATAAGAGTTGACTCCGCAACTCAGCGCTCACATTCCGCTTATCTAATCGTCTCTCCATCCCCAACGTCTCTCACTTCTATCTCCACTTCTCCTGGTTATTCTTTTACAACTTTATCGGCGGGAACTTATGATATAGCCCTTACTATTCCCGGTGGTGGTTATACATTAAGTCCTGCCTGCGTCAATCCTATTTCAAAAACAGTTCCTCCGGGAGCCACAGGAGCTGATTTTGGATTAATTTCCCCGTATACTATTTCAGGCAATAGAGTTATTGACAATGACAGTAGTGATACCTATAATGCCGGCGATGCCAATCTAAATGTTGCCTGCACCAATTGCATATCGTGGGCAAAAGATACCGGCGGATCAGGCACGATAAGCATTTCAAGTACGGGAACTTATTCAATACCCGCATCGCAAGGTACGTACGCCATAACTTACAACAGTACGGTTCCATCGGGACATCTGACATCTTTCCCTTTGAACGGGCCGCCTCCTAGTCACACTGTAATAGTGGGAAGTGGCTGCTCGGCAGGAGCGTATGCAGCGAAGGTTGGAGCAAGCTGTAATGGTGCAAATAATGTAATAGGACTTAATTTCGGATTTAAACCTCCCGGATCTTGGTATCAATGTATTGGGTGTGATATCCGCGATGAGGATCCTGACGATCCTTTTGAAGATCTAATTCCAGCAACGCCCAATAGCGCTTGTACGAATCCCTCCGCTGGTGCATACGCTACTCTCATAGGAGCAGGAGGAACCCATGGAGTTGTGTTTACAGGAACAAGTTATGAATTTGGCTTAGGACAAGCTGCTTCAGACCCAACCAATTGGCACGTATGGAACACCGATGCCACGAAAGCTTCCATCTACTCCCCTTCAGCTGGGGTTCTAAAAACTTCTTACGATTACATGATAGGGAAATTTAGGAACGAGGGATATGCTATGCAAACGATTTCTAATTCTGAGTGCGGTGCCTTAGGCCCAACTGAGTGTACTCTAAGTGTAGGGAGCCTAGCAAACAACACAATTTATCGCACTAGCACTAATGAAAATCTCAAGATAAATAATCCTGTTAGTTTTGGACTTGGCGCGAACAAAAAATTAGTATTTATGGTGGCAGGAGATCTCATATTCGCTCAGAGCTTTACAATTCCACCAAACTCTAAATCGAGCGTTACGTTTATTGTGAAGGGAGATATTCATGTCCAACCCAGCGTAGGCGACACATATCTTGTCTCAGATTCTCAGCTAGACGGCTATTTCTCAACTGATAAAAGCTTTATCTTAGAAGGCGGAGCCGTATGTCCGATTTCAGATGAAAGATTGAATATCTCAGGTGCTGTGGTGGTAAATGCAGCAAGGCAAGGAGGAGATTTTGTAAACAACAGAAGCCTATGTACGAACAACTCTGCGTGCCCCGTACTTACAGTGAGAGAGCGACCGGATTTTGTAATCAATGCGCCTGAGAGTATCAAGAGAAGGCCCACAGTCCAGAAAGAAGTAGCACCTTAAACCGAAGGTTTAAGACAAACTCTAAATACTAAATCCGAAATTCTAAACAATCCTCAATGAATCAAACACCAAACAATAGACGGTATGATTTAGAAGATAGATGTTTAAGCTTTACAAGAAGAGTATATGCTTATGTTAATAGACTACCAAGAACAATCACCAATATAGAAAATGGAAAACAGTTAGCTAGATCTTCAGGATCTGTAGGAGCAAACTACATAGAAGCAAACGAATCTCTAAGTAAGAAAGATTTCATAATGAGAGCAAAAATTTCAAAAAAAGAAGCTAAAGAAAGTAGGTACTGGCTCGAACTTTCGGATCCTACTAACGAATCGGAGGCTGAGAAAAAACTTTTAATTAATGAATCAACCGAACTTATGAAAATATTTGGAGCTATCCTTGAAAAATCTAAGTAATAATTTCGTATTTGTTATTTGGATATTGTTTAGTTTTTAGATATTCGAATTTAGAGTTTAAGTTATTAGGCAGATTTCTTCTTCGAGCTTTACATTGTATTTTTTGAATACTGCAGTTTTAATTTGAAATATTAATCTCAGAACATCTTCGCTTTTGCCATTTCCCAAGTTTATCAAATAATTCGGATGAATCTCGGAGACCACAATATCCCCTACTCTTTGACCTACTAAGCCTGCGCCGGAGATAAGTTTTACTGCAGGAAGCAGCGGAAACGGATCTGTCTTGATATTTTTCTCAAATTCGCTCTTTACGCTTTCCGGCAAATCCTCAACGGGAACATTTTTGAAAGTACTTCCGATATTTGGGCGATCACTAATATTTGGGTGTTTTTGTTTTCTGTATTCAATCTTTTCATTGATTATTCTTTCAATCTCTTCTTTATTTCCCAAGGTTAATCTAAGCTCAACGCCTAAGATTACTTCATTCTCTTTTTCTGATTTAAAAATACTTTCCCTATATCCAAATTTACATTCACCCTTTGTTCTTTTCTTAATTCTTCCAACCTGCGAGGTTGGTGATTCTGTAACCTCGTAGGTTAACTCATATTCAACGCTTTCGACCTGTTCGATTACGTCTTTTATTTCTCCGCCGAATGCTCCAGCATTCCCGCGTACCGCACCGCCTACAGTCCCAGGCAAACCACCTGCCCATTCAAGCCCGGAAAGAGAATTTTCAATACAATAATCCAGCAAATCACTTATCAAAACACCCGCGCCCACCTTAAAGGTGGACTTTTGTAACGTCTTCATACTCTCAATATTTCTTATCTTATTCTGAATCACTAGTCCATCAAAACCTTTATCATCTATCAAAATGTTTGTCCCGCCTCCAAGGACAAGGACTCTTTTTCCAGAGTCGGAAAAGTCTCTGGAAATCTCGCTCCACTGTTTTAAAACTTCAATCAGCTCCTCCTGAGAGTTAATCTCTGCAAAAAATTTCGCATTTCCTCCGATTCTAAAACTTGAAAAATCTGAAAGGGAAATGTTTTGTTTTATTTTCATCTTAATATTATATTAAAATGCAAGATGTTTAACCAGTCGCTAGCGTATCCACCTCTAAGGTGGGCTAATGTGTGATGACGATGTGAGCCATAAAAACAAGCTAAAAGATACTTCTCAAATAGCTTTAGTTTTATTCAAGAAGGTGATCTTTAATCGTAGATAATTCCCTTTGATAATTTGAATTATCAAAAACAAAATTTTTATACTCCAGCTTATTCTTAAAGTTCGACAAAACAATCTCCTTATCGGTTATACCTGCCGAAACCATACTGATATATTCCGGAAAGGAAGAGTAAGGATACTTTTCAAGAGCTTTGAGATTCTTGATTATATATGCCGTATATGGATTTAGGTGAATATAGCGAGAAACGTGTAAAAGCTGCTCTTCGCTTTCAATTCTTACCGATTTGAATTTGCCCTGAAATAAATGACCTGTTCTTTGATTTTTAGTATTGAAATATCGAGTATAACTATTCGTAAAATTACTGACAAATTTCGAAATTCCCCCATCGACTACTTGTTTTAATAGAAAATGAAAATGATTGGGCATAAAACAATAAGAAACAATTAAAACAAGTCGATTTGATTGTTCATCTAATTTATTTAAATTTTTTGTTTTTTCCTTAAGAGAGAGATTGGAAAATTTTGTGAATTTTAAGGGAATATTAGAATTTCTGTAATAATCCATTGCTTCAATTGCACGCAGATATTCCTTTTCATTGGTAAATGTAGGCAATGATGCCACTCCCTTATTGAAAACATGATAAAATTCATTATTTACGAGAGGTATTTTTCTTCCAGGCATTAACTCATTGTTATAAAATGAATCTAATAAGTCAATATCCCACCTTAGAGGTGGACTTGAGTAAAAATGCTCTTGGCAAAGTAGAAAAAGAAATTATTCGTTAGGAGACTAGAATGTGGTTATTTTACCAATTCTTCGATAGCTTTTTCAAGCTGTGTGTCGCGGGTAGGATCCTTGGAGTCAAGCGCAACTTTTACATCCGGCTCAAGCCCCTTTCCATGAACCCAATTGCCTTTCGGTGTAAGCCATTTTGCAATTGTAATATGCACTCCCGCACCTCCGCCAAGGTCTTCTGACTGCTGAATTGTGCCTTTTCCAAAAGAAGTTTCACCCACTAATTTTGCGCGTTTGTAATCCCGCATCGCACCCGATACAATCTCGCTTGCCGAGGCACTTCCTTTATTTATAAGGATAATCAGTGGCTGGGTAAGAAATAAACCATGGCGGTCCGCAGTCAAAGTAGTCTTCGCTCCAGTACCAGTCTCCTGAATTACAACCGGCTCTCCTTGTTTGATAAACTCCGCCGAAATAAAAGCAGCATCAGTAAGATATCCGCCGGGATTATTTCTAAGATCAAGAATTATTCCCTTGAATTTTTTATTTGCAGTTACTTTCAGACTGAGCCGGGTCATCAGCTCGTTCCAGTCTTTATTCGTATGATCACCAAATTGCGTAAGCCTGAGATACATAATCTCATCATCTTGGCTAGATTTTAATTTATCGCTAATTTTTATATTCGCTACGTCCTTTATTTTCTTCACATCACCATCAATACTCTTGACTGTAATTACATCACGAGTTATCCTAATGTCCTTGGGACTTTTTTCGTTTTTGTGCTGAATATTTAATGTGACCAGAGTTCCTTTGGGTCCGCGAATCTTCTCAACTGCCTGAGCAATACTCCAGCCCTGAGTTGAAGTTCCATCTACCTTGAGTATCACATCCTCTGGCTTAACTCCGGCTTTTATCGCAGGGCTTTCAGAAAGCGGTGAGACTACAACTATCTTATTCTCTTTCAGTCCAAGCTCAGCACCGATTCCATGAAACTCTCCCGCCATTCCTTGTTTGAAATTGGTATTATTTACCGGAGGAAGATAGACGGTGTAAGGATCTTCAAGCGTACCGATCATTCCGGTTATCGCACCATTGAGCATTTTCTGAGGATCGATTTTGGTCTTGTCGTAATACTTATTCTCAACATCCTGCCAAACTGTCCAGAAGTTTACAAAATCCACATTCACACCTGGAGGCGGTTGATTGTTCGCTATAGACAATATTGGTTTATAATTTTTCCATTCAAGAGATATCTTTTGAGTGCCAAAATAATACCCGACAAAGAACATTATCAGAATTAAAACTATAATTCGTAATCCCTTTAACCTATTCATTTTGTAAAATTATTGTTTTGTTGACCGGATCTGCATGAATTTTTTTTCCGTCAGACTTTAACACTTTATCAATCTCATCTCCAACCATTATTACAGGATTTCTGACCACTTTCTTCTCCAGATCCGCGAAGTCCTCATCTGCAATATATCCTGCTATTATGCCTATTGCCCCAAGTCCGAGTGTTTTTGCAATTGCTTCTCTGCCGAATTTCTTGCCTCCTGCAATTTTTCCCTGAACATCTATCTTTAATTCCCCCGCATCTATATTTTCTCCCTTAAGAGCAATAAGTTCTCCTTCAAGCTTGCCTTCTCCAGTTGCTTTTAAGACCAAAATTCCGCTTTTATCGGTCTTTATAACTATCTTTTCATTATCGCATAGAGATACTTCACCATCAACCGGAGAAAACAAATCTTGAGTTTCTGTTTCATCAGCTGTCCTTATTACAAGGGCTCCTTCGTTCTGATCAAAACTAAAAACCGTACCGCTTACAGGACTCACTGCTTTTTTTGCCCCCATCCCCAATGCTCCCTTTTTAACAGCCACAGCAAATCCCTCCTCTACTCTGTCTCCCGGCTTTTTTATAAGATATTTTGAGGATTGAACTGCGGGGACTCCGAGAAAATTAGCCACATGTATCTGATGATCCTTGCCTGAGGTTATTCTTGATGCAATGACCTGGCCCGAAATTACCTTATCGCCAACTTTTACTTTGGCAGAAAATCCTTGTTTGAGCGGAATAGACAGTGAAGTCATCTCTTTAGAAAATAGAAAATATTAACTGAAAAATTATGAATGATTTGAGCTGAAAGGCAAAAGTGCCAAGTGTCTCGCGTGTTTTATGCTTCTTCCAAGATCGCGCTGATGTCTTGCGCAAACACCGGTTCTTGCACGGGAAATTATTTTGTTTCTATCACTTAGAAATCTTCCAAGTACTGCAACTTCAGTATAGGTCGGAGCCTTGCCTTCTTTGCAAAAAGAACATGACTCTTTAACTTTTATAACTCTTATTCTTGATCTTTTCTTTGCCATAAAAAATTGCTAATAGTCTTCTGACTACTGACTACAGTTATTTTTGCTCTTTGGCTGTAGACCGTAGACAGTAGGCTGAATGCGAATCATCCAATTCTATCAATTTTGAAGCTTTTTTACAACTGTTAATTGTAAAATGTGAATTGTTAACTGTTAGAATGGGATGTCATCAGGAGAGATTTCTTCTTCGGTACCTTGCGGTTCTTCCTGAGCTTTTTCCTTCACAGGCTTTGTCTTTGATGCCTTATCCTTTTCTTTTGCAGGTGCCTCTTCAACCGGAGCTTCGCTCGAATCGACTTTTTCCTCCTCAGATCTTTTACTATCAAGAAGTATCATGTCACTTATAATAATCTCCGTTGTGCTTCGCGATGTTCCATCCTGAGCATTCCAGGATCTTGTCGAAAGCCTTCCCTCGACAAAAACCTTACGCCCTTTTACCAAAAACTGCGAGCAGATCTCTGCAAGCTTATTCCAGGCTACAACCCTGTGAAATTCTACGTCTTCTTTTTTCTCTCCCGAATCAGTTGTCCAGTTTCTGTTGGTAGCAATTGAGAATGAACAAACTGCAGTTCCGTTTGGGGTATATCGAAGCTCAGGATCTTTTGTAAGATTTCCTATAATCTGTGCTCTGTTTAGACTTCGTGCCATATCCTGAAAATTTCTAAATCCTAATTTCTAATTAATCTAAGCTGATTTTAGAGCAATTAGACTAATTAGGTCAATTAGATCAATTCGTATCACTTTTTCTTAGCACTCTTTTTCACAACTTTTTTCTTAATAACAGGTGTTTTAGCTGATGCTACCCTCTTTGGCTTTTCTACTTCTTTTTCAATTTTTGGGCTTTTTGTTTCTGTTGTTTTTTTATCTTTTCCTCTTAAAAATAAATGTCTTAAGACATTGTCGTTTGTCAGAAGCCTTCTCTCAAAATCAGGAGAGATCGCCCCCTCTGTCTCAAGCATCATGTGGATAAAGTATCCAGAGGTCTCCCTTTTTATCGCATAGGAAAGGGATTTCTGCCCCCAATCATTTTCTTTGGTAAAATTAGCATCACCAAAAAAACCCTTAACTGTTGTCAGGAGTTTCTTTCGCTCATCGTCCTTAAGAGCTGGCCTCAAAACCAATGTAAGTTCGTACGCTCGCATTTCCCATAAATATTAACATATTTAAGCTCGCGAAACAATACCAAAAATACTTCAATCTCAAATTCATTCGTACACCTGGAAGGTGAAATACGATCGCTACCTTCGGTTTTTCAAGATTTCAAACTCCAATTATTACCACGGCGTCTTCAGAGGAAAAGCTTGATGAATCGACTGAAATTTTAACCGGCATGCGGAATGCGAGACTCAGATCTTTTTGAATTATAGAAATATAATCTTTATATTTTTCTCGGATCTTAACCGTAATTCCGTCATATTTCTTGCTATCAGCATTCCCAATTGAGATCACCTTATAACCGAAATCTTTCAGGATTTCCGTTGCAAGTCCTGCAGTACCTGCTTGCGCTGAACCGTTTTTTACTGAAATTTTTATAATGCTTCTGTCCAGTCCTGATGCCTTATCAACCGGTGCTGAAAATAGATCATATGAATAATTTTTTCTTGCCGATGCAGGATAAACTTCCAAAAACGGTATTGAGAACAGACGCGACGCATCGCGAAGATTTGCACTGCTTATCTTGCGCATAACTCCCCTTCCGGGATCCATTATCCAAAAACCTGATAAATCATAGCCAGTAATTACAACATTATGCTCGCCTTTAACTACTGGCGTTTTCCCATATGCAAGATCTACATCCACTGCTTTGCCCTGTCCTACATTGATCCACGCCATCACCAAATGCCCAAGGCTTAAGGCATATTTTATCGATGACAAATCATTTACAGGCCGAGCAGTAAGCCTGTATTTTGCAAAAAGATCTACGAATGGTCCTGCGTGAATGCCGTAATATTCTGACCCTCCGAAGTTTTTGTTCAAATTTTCAAAAAGTGTTTCTGCAGAATCCAAAGTTCCCATGCGAATACCTACATTTGGATTTGATGAAGATCCGATTCCTGAAATCAATAACTTCTCAGCATTTTTTTGATTGGACGAGGCAAAATAAGTGTTGCGGGTAAAATGATGAATTACGCTTACTGCCGATCCAAATTCACAGCTTAGACCAAACGCCTGCTTACGAGGCTGGAGAACTATATTGTGCTTCTGGGGAAATGTTTGAGCGTATACAAAAGCTGGAAAAGAAAATAGAGCAAAGACAAAAAGAAGTAGGACTGCGCAAACAGCAACTGCCTGCCGGCGGATGTGCTTATAATCTATCAGACAGCTTAACTCCCTATCTTAAATTCTACCACACTTGTCTCGCCGGAGCTTTATGCGAAGGCGGATCTCCGTCAGGCACCGATTTTAAACTCTACCACATCCCCATCCTGCATGATGTAATCTCTGCCTTCAAGCCTTGCCCTACCTTTTTCCCTAGCACCTTTCCAACCAGCAAGTGTTACAAAATCATCATATGATACGACCTCTGCTTTTATGAATTTCTTCATAAAATCCGTATGAATAACTCCGGCGGCATCAACAGCATTCATTCCTTTTTTTATAGTCCATGCACGCACTTCTTTCTCTCCTGCCGTAAGAAATGAAATAAGCCCCAAAGATTCATAAGATTTTTGGATTAATTTCTCAAGACCAGAATGAGCAACGCCCATTTCTTCCAGATATGCTTTTTGTTCATCTTGCGAAAGTCCCGACAGTTCTTCTTCGATTTTTGCACACACCACTATTATTCGGTTTTCCGATATCTGCAAGAGATCTGCGTATTTTTGTTTTAAAATTTCATTATTAACAAGCGACTCATCGTTTTCCGAAACGTTTAGAACAATTATCTCCGGCTTTAAAGTTATAAGAAATAAAGTTTTGATATATTCTTTTTCTTCATCATTAAACTTAATCCTGCGGGCAAGCTCTCCCGTATTAAGATTTTCATACAACTTATCGAGCGCAGATTTTTCAATCGCAGTTGGTTTTTTCAATCTGCCCTTTACATTTTGGACAGTCTGAAGATCTGCCAGAATAAGTTCTGTTTGAATAGTTGCAAAATCTTCCTCCGGATCACTGCTTCCTTCCCGTATTACATTTTCATCCGTAAAGCCTCTGATTACATGCGCGATGATACTTGTCTCTCTAATATGTGAAAGAAATTTATTGCCAAGCCCCGCACCTTCTGCAGCGCCTTTTACCAATCCTGCAATATCTACAAATTCAACTGTTGCAGGTTTTATCGGAGGCATCTGCGACATCCCCTCTTCCTCTTTTGTAATTTCTGCTAATTTCTTGAGTCTGTCATCGGGAACCGGAACAATACCAATATTTGGTTCTATTGTGGCAAAAGGATAATTTGCAGAAAGAGCCTGTTGTTTCTTAAGAAGTGCATTAAATAAAGTTGATTTACCTACGTTCGGAAGTCCTACAATCGCAATCGACAGGTTCATAAGGATTATTATACCAGACAAATGATAAATAGCTTTCAAAATGGTATAATATACATATGAGAAATTGGTCAACGGATATCAAAAAACTATCTGAATATCCCAAAAAACATCAAGTATTTGTACTTGAAAGCTTAATTAATTTCGGCACACAAGGTAAGAAAATAAGCAAAGCTGTTCTCAAAAAACAACTGCCACAGCTTTCAATAGATCTTAAGAAGAAAAGATACCTTAAAATGCTCGTATCATAATGACCAAGAGAAGCGTTCTTACCCCAACTCAAAAACAATTCCTTGAGTTTTTTGGTTCAAATACTATTCTTTCAAATAAATTTTATCTCTCAGGCGGAACCGCATTGGCGGCATTTTATATCCCATACCGCCTTTCGGAGGATCTTGATTTTTTTTCGGAAGAAGAAATTCAAATCGATGAAGTCATAGCATTCTTGCGTTCGATAAAAAAAGACATTCATTATAAAAGCCTAGACCTCTCAACAAGCTTTAATAGAAACCTCATCTTCCTAGAGCTTCATAATAAAAAAACGCTTAAAACCGAATTTACTTATTATCCATTTCCCCAAATAGAAAATTCAAAAAAAAAATATGGTGTAAAAATAGATAGCGTATTTGATATTGCCGTAAATAAACTCTTTACAATTTATCAAAAACCCAGAAGCAGGGACTTTATGGATCTTTATATAATAATAAAAAAGTATAAATTCAACCTTGAAGATTTAATTAAAAAAGCCAGGATAAAATTTGATTGGAATATAGATTTTATTCAGCTTGGAAGTCAATTTTTGGAAGCAAAAAAATTAAAAGACTTTCCACATCTTTTGGTACCGCTGAAAGAATCTGAATGGCAGAATTTTTTCATCTCAGAGGCAAAAAATTTCAAAAAAGAAATTATTTTAGATTAAACTCTCTAAGAAACGGTTCTTCCCAACTAAAACATGTTTCTTTTCCAGAAAGTTGTTGAAAAGACTTAATACATGATGGTTTTAGTTTTGCATATTCTAAAAGTACTCCAACTGTTTCTTCGATAAATCCACCTACTTCCCCGTCAGAATCATCCACGCCCCCTAAGGTTAGTTTTTTATCCAACCGCAAAAGCAATTTAATCATCAAGTCTGCGGTTTCAAAACTTACAGGTAATTCGGAGACAATCGACGATAAACGATTACACCCCTCTGAAAGAGAATCTTGATAAGAAAACCAAATTTTGGAAGGACCGCGATACGGCTTGATATATTTTATTGCCGCGTTTATAGATTCTTCGACTTCTGTCAATTGCTTTTTTGAAAGTTCACCAAGATTACCGCTACACTTTGGCGAATAAATTACTTTTTTATCTTCTTGCTTAAGAGGTTTACCTCCCAAAACAGCGTAGAGTGCGACAGCTACCATATGCTTGCACAATGTTTCATTTTGACCAAGATAACATTCGCAACGGCCGTAATCATATCTTTTCTCCTCAACGAAAACTCGATAGGGTTTTGTTCCAAGCACAATTGCCGAAAAACCGTTAAATTTTTCTTCAAACCCTGTCACTTTTCCCGATTCATACAAATCAATCGCTTTTTTGTAAATGGATTCGGCTGTCGCGAATTTGATTTTGTTAATATCAAAATGCGGCTTTATCCCCGCAGATAAATTCATGAAGCTAATTATAGCAGAAAAATTAGAAGATTTATTAAGCTGCTGAGGCTTTTTCACGAGCTTCCTCGAGCTT
>JBBUBI010000008.1:0-6438 GCA_038058335.1 Patescibacteria group bacterium | reverse complement strand
ATAATCTTGAGGTATCGGATTAATATTGATATAATTACAAAACGCGGGATTAGTTGAACGGCTCAACATTTGCTTTCCAAGCAAAAAAAAGGGGTTCGACTCCCCTATCCCGCTCCCACCCTTCGCTAAAGCTACGGATGGTAGCTTGGGATATTGTGGCTTTAGATGTATTACGTTTATATTCTTCAAAGTTCAAAGTCTAAAATCTTTTATTACGGATACACCTTAAATTTGGTCAAAAGAGTAAAAGAGCATAATAGCGGAGAATCCAAATTTACAAAAGGACATATTCCATGGAAATTAGTTTGGTACTCAGCCTTTGAAAATAAACAAAAAGCTAAAGACTTCGAACTTTATCTAAAATCAGGATCTGGCAAAGCTTTTGTCTATAAAAGGTTGGTAATAGTATCGAAGAGTCCGAAGTTTTAACGTAGGGCTCAGTCGTCGCTTAGCGCGCGGAAGATTATAGTAAGAATAGTAAGGAAAGGAATAGATAGTAGTGCTCCCCAGACTCCGAGAAGATTACCGCCGACCAAAATTGCGATAATTATTACAACCGGATTGAGTCCCACGGCTGCCTGCATAATTTTGGGAACTAATAGATTGTTCTCAATTGCCTGAATGACTATGTAACCTATTGCTACTGCGATAGCCAGCGTAGGTGAAATTGTCAGTGCGACTATAATTGCAGGGACTGATGCGATAATAGGTCCGATTGTAGGAAGTATTTCAAGAAATCCTGCGAAGAAAGCAAGCGGAAGTGCATATGGTACTCCGATAAGTGTCAGAAATATCCATGAAATGACACCGATGAAGAAAGAGAGAGCTAGTTGTCCTCTCATCCAGTTTCCCATTTTCTCCTCAATATTTCTGAAAACATTGAGGATTTCCTCACGCTTCTCTCTCGGAGATAAGCTTAGTATAAGTTTCTCAAACCGGTCATGATAAAGGAGAAGATAAAAGCTAACTACGATTACTGTAAGAAACGAAAGAAATCCTCCAAAAATTTTTCCTGATATTGAAATTATATTTCCTCCCACAGCTTGGAAAAAATTGGATAGAGACGAAGTGATGTTGGAATAGTCAATTTTGATTCCCAGAGCTTTGGTAGCGCTCTCAAATAACTGTGGAAAATTATTCGTAAGGAGTCCGATTTGGTGAATAAAAAACGGCGCAAGCGGAAGAATAAGAAGCAGGAAGCACGCAATAAAGGCAAGATAAGTTATCATTACCGAAATAGAGTGTGAAATACCCTTTTTCTTCAAAAAATTTGCTATGGGAATCAGAGCCGTCATGAGTATAAAGGAGATAAACAGGACTACTAGGATTTCGCGGATGCTTACGAAGAACCACGTGAGAGCGATTATGACAAGAGCTGCGACGAATTGATTGCGGGAAAGATACCCTAAGAGTAGCTTCATAAATTAATTATAGCAAAAAGAGAGAGGCAATAAGCAATAAGAGGATAAATTGGCTTTGGAATAGGTTTTTTGGTAAAATAGAGGCAGTTGCGCTAGTAGCTCAATGGACAGAGCAACTCCCTTCTAAGGAGTAGGTTGGAGGTTCGATTCCTCTCTGGCGCGCCAAATAAATTTAGAGTTTAGAATTTATAATTCAGAATTTTAATCATGGTGGGTGTAGCTCAGTGGTAGAGCGCTAGCTTGTGGAGCTGGATGCCGCGGGTTCGATCCCCGTCACTCACCCACTTTTACCCTTGGATTACTTGACTTTTAGCCTCAGTTTTGGTATTATTTAAACATGAAAATCCTCTCTTTTATAAACACCAAATGGATAACAAGATTAAGGCGTTTTCTTTTCCGTCCCAAAAAATTCGTGTATGTCGCCATTGGAGACAGTACTGTCGAGGGAATTGGAGCAACTCATCATTCCAGGTCATTTCCTGCATTAGTTTTTGAAAAGATCAAAAAAGACAGGAGAGAAGCCGTATTTTACAATCTTGGAAAAGGTGGGGCTAGAGTTAGGGATGTCATTGAATCACAGCTCCCAAGGGTTATTGAGCTTAAGCCCAATCTAATAACGATCTCAGTTGGAGGAAATGATCTTCATCGCAGGACCAAGCTTAAGCACTTTGAAAGCGACTATTTTCATCTCATCAAGACTCTTAAGGAGAAGACTGATGCGGAAATTATCGTAAGCAATATACCCGATGTGTCCTTACTTCCCTCTTTGTCAATATTCGTAAAATATTTAGGCAAATTTATGAATAATAGACTAAATAGGGTTATTAATAATCATGCAAAGCAGTTCAAATGCATTCTCATCGATCTTTACGAAGGAAGTAAGGAAAATAGCAGGAAATATAAGGATTTAATTGCAGCTGATGGTTTTCATCCGTCTGATAAAGGATATTCGCTCTGGGCAAATGCGATTATTGCATATCTCTAGTTAAAATTGTCCTGTGGTAATTAGCACATCGAATTCCGAAGAATCAGTCGCTTCCTTAATAGTCGGGTCAGGAAAGTCATCTTTAATCAAATCCGTTATGTCATCGAGCAATTTCTTTGAAAGCAGTTTGTTATACAGAATTGTTGTTCTGTCTTCAGTCTCATCAGTGTTGCCTGTTGTGATGTTTTCGTATCCGGCATCTTCAAGAAGAGTGCTAATTTGTCCTGCTTGGCCCGCAATGCCTGATCCGTTGAGAATCTGAATTTTAATTGCGGATTTGTCATCGATAATTTCTTCTGCGCTAACAGTTGGTTTAGTTGTACTAATTGGAGTTAGTTTAGTTGTTGCTGTAGGTGTTGGGCTCGGAGTATTGGATTTCTTAAACCATGGGCTTGGAATAATCTCAGACCACAGCAGAAAATATCCCGCCATACCTGCAAGGAGTAAGAGGCTTATTATTAAAAATATAATTTGCTTGAGTGAACTTTTTTGTTCCTCATCATCTGGAATGAGGTCATCCTGATTCGACAAATTATCGGTTTCGGATTCATCCTTTGTGGATTCTTGCAGAAAATTATATTGCTTAAGTATTTTCTTTTGTTTCAGGATTTTCTTTGCATCTTGGATGGTCAGGCTTTGGCTGTTTTCCCTATTGGTAAAAACAGAAATAGGCACTACATACTCAACTTCAATATTATTTTGAGTTAGGACTTCAAGAACTGTTTCGTAGAGCTTTCGGTTGGCGGCAAGTATCTGAAGAACCTTTTTGTTGTGCAGGGAAATGAATGAAATATTGTTTGAGTTAATCGGGACAGAGGACAGGATCTTTTTTGTCTCCTCCTCAATATCCTTTCCTGCAATAATTATTTCATTTGCAAAAACAAGGCCAGATGATAATAGAAGTAGACCTTTTCCTTCTTTTAGCTTGAGTCCTGAAATAAATCCCTGAAGTACTTCTTTGAACTTACCGACGTTTACGATTTCGGAGTGGACTACGGATTCGGGTGAAAAGGAAACATTTTGTTGATTGTTATTGTTGAGATTGAGAATTTCAAGCGAAAATCCTGAAAGAAGGCAAACTAGAGGCTTACTGAGCAAGCTCATATCCTATCTGGATGATTGAACTATAGTTGTTCCTTGAGTAGCACATGCTTTTATAGTGACTATATTACCGGTCTCAAGTGTAACCGTATAGCCAGTTTTAGCTAATGTATAGGTTGCGCCACCTAGAATATCAATTGGCATAGTTTTCAAATAAGTCGACAAATTCCTTGTCCCAATCATTAAATTTGAGCAAGCAGCAGGAATTCCAGTACATAATCCAACAACACCCGCTGTACCATCACAACCAGTTGCACCCGATCCTAGCTGAGTTTCAGTATTTAGAGCTGGCATATTTGATGGTAAATTGCCATCATTGTCGACAATAGAAGAGTGAATAGCAGTGAGTATGCTATCAACATCAGCTGCTCTTCTGGCATCATTTGCATCTTTGACTCTTTGTGCAGGGTTTAATGCAACGAATACTGCGATTGCAAGTGCAGAGATTATGGTAATAACTATCAGTAGTTCAATTAGCGTAAAGCCTTTTGCTGAAGAAAATTTATTGAGCAGTCTTTTCATGTATGTATTAATTATTCACATAATTAAAACATCTTGTCAATAGGCAATTTCAAAGCTCTTTCCAGCTATTCAGGGTCATTGAAGCGTCTCTTATTGCAACTGCCTGAACTATCCGTTTGTACGAAGTACCAGTATTTGATGTGAAATATAACCCCCGGTGTTAGATAGCTTCCAACATAAGGATTTTACTCCAGAGTAAGATGCCTAATTAGACCAAGTTCTTTCTGATATTGAGCTTGATCAAACACAAACTGACGGTATTTATCGGCTCCTCCAATGAACCCTAAAATCATATCCTTACTGGTGAAGCTAAAATTATTCGTAACTTCCCTTAGATATTCAGGCAAAGATGACCATTTGTAATTAAGTAAATTATTAGTATCTACTAAATATCCTGTCGAAGGATTTAAGTGTATGTATCTTGAAGTATGAAGCAGTTGTTCGTCAGTCTCTATTCTTACTGCCTTAAATATGGACTGAAACAGAGGTCCTGCCCTGCGGGTTTTAATATTGAAGTATTTTGCATAACCGTTTTGCAGGTTTGCCATAAACCTGCTGATTCCATTTTTAGTTAATTGTTTTAGTAAAAAGTGGAAATGATTGTCCATTAAGCAATAAGCTAATATTTCTATTTGAGTTTCATCTTTTTTTCTCAAATCTGATAGAATTCCCCCCCTTTCCTCTTCTGGAGTTTTCTTTAAATGAGAAAAACTGATACGTGTATTAATAAAACGATAATAATCAACTAACTCTAAAAATCTGAAGTAATCTTTTACCGAATCATAAATGGGTAAGCCGGCTACTCCTCGATTGAAAACATGGTATATCTGATCTTGCACAAGAAGCGTTTTTCTATAAGGCATAATTATTATACTACCATATTTTTAAAATTAATCCTTAGGTTGGAACATATTCAACCCCCGGTGTTGAAAGAGTTTTGAAAGAGTTCCCGGTGTTAAAAGAGTTTAAAAGAGTTGTTAAAAGAAGGGTATTGTCTTGATAGTGTCACATCCTTTAATATTAAATCCATCAATAGTCTTGCCTGAGAGACAGATCATAGTATCTCCATTATTTATGCCTGTCTGATTTGTAGAAAAGTAAAAGACACGATCAAGTTTTTTATCGCCGTTTATGTCTTTTGTTTGAGTATTTTTATTTGCACTTGTATTGTTTGGACCAAGCCTTACCGATAGAGAATCTACCGTTCTAGCATCAAATGTGTCTGTTGATAGAATCGCTACGCGAATAACTCCATTACTTTTCGGATTAATAATATTCGCGTCTCCATTTGGCTTAACATCTATGGGAACTTGCTGAGAGATTGTTGTTTCGTTTGGAATCGGACTATATTCAAATAAATAGCGTACAGGCGAAGCAGAAGATTGTTGCCCTTCAAAAAGTTTAAAACTTATATTTGCATCCTGGTCTGATCCATAGATTGCAAAGCTATATGGCTGATTTGAAGATCCGATTACTTCGACTTGATACTTACCAGCTTGTGGAGTCTGTACGATAGCCCAATAGACTCCCTCATCAGGTGGAGGCGCAGAGTCTTGGCCTGTGCCATCTGCAAGCGCTTCATCAAAGAAATAACTTGAATTTGGAATATCATTAACAACAGTTGATGAACTTGAGTCAAAGCCTGTCTTATTCCCATCTTGATCAGTAATAATCATTTGAGCCGGTGCTAATACCGCAACTTCAATACTGCTAAAATCGCTATTTGTTTTCTTGTATCGCCTAATACCCTGAATTGCAGTATTATTATAGGCAGGATCATTAAGTAGGGTTCTGCTGTAAAGTGGATCATTGATAGTAAATGTATTGTCTGAAATTCCAGTTGCTACGACCCAATGATTAGGTACTCCAAGAATCACTGGCCTACTATCGTTAATATCTTGTGTTACGACTGATGAATTATAGCTTCCACCGCCATTGTATACTATTTTTTGTGTACCATAATTTCTGTGTGCTTCAGCTGCATAGTTATTGACTGCCATCCAGCGAACATTTCCAAATGAATATCCCAAGCTAATACAACCGTTTCTTCCGCATTGTGTGTTCTGATTAAAATAGTCATTGACAGTTGACGGCGTGGTAACTGCGCCATCAACAGGATTTACTATGTCGTAATATTTTAATACCATTGCAATTGATGTCATAGCACACCCACAACTTGCAATTGTTGTACCGCACCACAGGAATTGACTATTTCCATGATCATATTCATTATCTTCCCAAATAGGGGTATTATCGTTGAAAGGAAATATTCCTTGCTTCAATAAAGGTACATTGAGCAAGCCATTTGGTGGAGGAGTAGGCAAGGTAGAAAGATTCACCCGTCCGATCTTGTTTGCACGACTTTCTGTGAACCAGATGTTGCCATCAGGACCTGCTGTAATTCCTTGA
>JBBUBI010000007.1:0-8410 GCA_038058335.1 Patescibacteria group bacterium | reverse complement strand
ACTAAACGTATCAATATAATGCAAAATGGGGGAAAGAGATTTTTATTGTCCTCGATAAAAACTGGTGTTAAACTGCGAATCGACTCTTTTAAAAAGCACTACCCCTAAATTATTTACTATCAATTCATATTTTTCACTCTTATCCAAATCATCCAAATATTTATTCAGGATTTCCGTATTTGTTAACACAGGCGGCGGAAGCTGAGTGTCTACAAGAACGAAATCAGCATTTTCTTCCGAATCTGGAATATCCTCAAGAAGATTGTAATGCCTATTCATATGAGGAATAATTTGATACTGAGCCGCAACAGAAGCTTGTTTTGGAATTGAATCGATTACCTGAGAAAGAAATAAAAGATTTTTATCACTTGGCTCAACGGAAACATTCCCTACGGGATAACCGGTCCTTTGCGCAGTCGGAAGAAGAGAAAAAGCATAGAAGCTATATAAAATATTAAAAAAGAATGCACAATAGAACAACAAAGATCCCATAAATAGAGTCGGATGTTCAACTATTTTAATAAAGAATTTTTTCTTAAGGACTTTTTTCATAGACTCAATCGTTGCAACTATCGTAACTCCTGTAAGCGCTGCGCTGTAATGAGTCCCATTTACCGCTGCAATTCCTGAACTCAATAATTTTTCCATAAGAGAAGGAATAACAATAAAAAATGCTGGGGGGTACAAAAAAAGCAAAAATCCAAACGAACCAAAAGATTGAATAAATGTATCTATTTTATAGCTGGGCGTAATAAGTGTTTTTAAAAATTCCAACGGTTCTCGTACTACAAATAGAAGTAATCCTAAAATGCCTGTGCCATATTCCTGACTATACTGTCCCCAATAACCAAAACCACTTCCTCCAGGATTAAATACAGGAAAAATGAAATGAAAACAAAGAATATACCATGCAACTGAAGCAATTAGAGTAACTCCCCCAACCAATCTTTCTTTTTTAAATAAAATCAGATAAATACTCCAAAAAAACATTATAAAAGATACCTCTTCTTTAACCATCAGGGAAAGCAGAACAAAAAGAAAATATAATTTAATCTTTTTTTCGATAAAGAAGTAGTACATCCATAAAAATACTGTCGGGAAAAGCATTATCGGGTGAAAACCATACGCAATTCCAAACTGCGTTCCGCCAAAAGCAAGATATGCAAAGATTAGAGATAATCCGATGAATCGCGAAGAAAGCGTCTTTTTAACGATTTTATAGATCGGGATTGCGCCTGAGATAAATACAATAGCCTGAATCAACATTAGTATTCCGGGATTTTTAAAAAGCCAGTAAAGCGGCGCTACAAAGAAAAGAATTGGTTCGAAATGCTGTGACCAATTGTAGGATGGCACGGTGAATTCCGAAAGCTGCCAAACTTGAATATGGTAATGATTAACATCAATGGACTGTGAGACCATTCTGTTGTAGTTCGAAACCATTATTAGAAATAGGAAACAGCTGTATAAAAATACTGCTGAAGAATAAATAATTAAAGCAGGTCCTTTGTGATCACTGTGAAAATTTGCTTTAAGAAACTTTGAGACAAGTAACGAAAATGAAACTCCGGAAATGATTATAGTCAGATAGGAAAACATTTCATTTCCAAAAATTGGATCGCCCCTTGAAATATAAAAATATAAATAGGGAATTGCTAAAAAAAATGTAATTACTATCCAGAAAATAACTGGTTTATTTTTCACTGCACTTTTAATATAACATGTCTTAGTTATCTGAGGAGAATAAAGAGCAAGCTGAAGATTGAATCAATTCGGCCAGTGGCAGTTTAAACTGCCTAGAGTATTTCTTCGGGATCGTAATTCGCTGCTTCAGGATATTTTTCTATAAGCTGATCAACCCTAGATGCGAAATCGGCTATCTGTCTTGGGGCATTGCCAACAAACTCCATGGGATTAGAAATAGCTTCGGTAAGTTTTTCCTTCGGAATGTTCAGGCGCTTGTCTTGAGATAAGCGATCCAATAAATCATTCTCCTGTCTGCCTGTATTTCTCATTTCAAGCGCAACAGCAACGGCATGGTCTCTTATTGCGGCATGCGCTGTCTCTCTCCCAACTCCTTCTTTAACCGCGGTCATTAGTAACCTTGTTGTGGTAAGGAAAGGCAAATACTTATCCATTTCTCTTTGAATAACAGCTGGATAAAATCCGCATTCATCAAGCACAGTAAGCATAGTCTCAAACATTCCGTCGGTCGTGAAAAAAGAATCGGGAAGAGCTACTCTTCGGGCTGCCGAATCGCTTACGTCGCCTCCATACATCTGATCTCCGGAAATTCCAGCTGTCGTAACAAGATACCCCATCAATATGTTCTTTAACGAATTGATTCTCTCAGCGGATCTAGAATTCATTTTATGAGGCATAGCGGTTGATCCAACTTGTCCTTCTTTAAAACCCTCTGTAAATTCCTCAGCAGCTGCCATCGCACGCATTGTGCGAGCAAAACTGGAAAGCGGAGCTGTTAATTGAAAAAGGGCAGAAACAACTTCAAAGTCCATTGATCTTGGATATACCTGCCCCACACTCCCAAGCACATTCTTGAAACCCAAAAATCCTGCTACTCGTTGCTCTAGGATATCAACTTTATTTCTGTCACCATCAAATAACTGTAATTGATCTGTTTGTGTTCCTATAGCTCCTTTAATTCCTCTCAAAGGGTACTTTTCTATAAGTGACTCGAGACGATCAAAACCAACCAGAAGTTCTTCTCCGAAATTTGAAAATAATTTTCCTACCAAAGATGGCTGAGCAACAGCCAGATGAGTTCTTTCCGGATAAACCAGCTCGCTGTTTTCAACAGCAAGTCTTCCCATTCTGCTTAGAGTAGCGACAGCACGAGTTCGAATAATTTCCATGCCTCTCTTATTTTGCATTTGCTCTACATTGTCGGATTGATCTCTTGAGGTCATCCCCAGGTGAGCATACTCATGTCCAGCAGCTTGATTGAATGCCTCCAGCTTCGCTTTTTCATCATGCCTTATCACTTTTTCTCTTTGACGTATCCAATCAAGATCTACTGAATCTCTTGCTTCCTCGTAAGCCTCTATTGCAGCAGGAGGAATTTCCAGTCCTAATTCTGCTTGTGTCTTCATTACAGTAATCCACAGATCGCGTTCCAAAAGAATTTTGCCTACCGGAGAGAAAACTCGAAGCATAGGCATACTCGCGTAGCGATCAGCCAAGACATCAGGTATTATGGGGCGTTCTGACGAGCTATCCAAGCTTTCTGGGCGTTTCATATCGGAAATATACTACCGAAAGCTTCTGATGTCAACGGTGAGAATCAATTTGGCCAGTGGCTCTTCGGCTTTGCTCAGGATCCTTGCATGAATCATGACCGATGCTGAGACGCATTAACCAATCCACACTTCTTATATTTAAGCCCAGATCCACAAGGACATGGATCGTTTCGGCCAAGCTTCTTTTTATCGCTTACAGACGACGGACTACCGATTACAGAAGAACTTTTTGTCTTTGCTGTAGACTGTGGACTATTTGCCGTAGGCTTTCCCTCGCTAACTTCTCTTGACTGAAGTTGCGGAGAAACTGTAGTATCTCCTGCTGCTTGAGTATGAACATGCTGATGTTCATGAGTATGTTCTGGTGATTGAATATGGATTTTGTAGATCCTATGGACTATTTCATCATCTATTGCAGATATAAGTTGTTCGAACATTTTAAATGCTTCATTTTTGTACTCAACTAGAGGATCTCTCTGTCCGTATCCGCGCAAACCAATTCCCTGACGAAGATTCTCCACCGCATCTAAATGATCCACCCAAAGATTATCGATTACTGAGAGCGTCACGAACCTTTCTATTTGCCTTGCAATTTCCGGACCTGAATCCTTTTCTCTTTTTTCATAAAGATCTTTTGCGAGTTTGGATAAGATTTCTGATTTACCATCAATGCTGGAAACCTGCTCAAGCTGTTTTGCGATTTGTTTTTTTGAATTTTCATCAAATGGAATAATTGTTGAGAATTCTTCAACTATTGCCTCATCCGCTGTATTGCCAGACGATAAGACTTCCTGCGTCTTAACATTTACTATCATTGAAATTGCATTTTCAAGTTTTTCAAAAATATCTTCTTTTAAGATTTTTTCGTTTTCGACTGAAGCTTCGAGCACGCTTCTTCTTTGCTCATAAATAATATCTCTTTGTCTATTTAGCACATCATCGTACTCAACCAAATGTTTTCTTATATCAAAGTTAAATCTCTCGACCTTGCTTTGCGCCTGCTCAATTGCCCGAGAAACAATGCCATGCTGAAGCGGAACATTCTCAGGCATATTAAACCGCGTCATAATCCCGGCTATTGTATCTCCTCCGAAAAGCTTCATTATTTCATCATCAAGACCGACAAAGAAAAGAGATTTTCCCGGATCTCCCTGACGGCCCGACCTTCCTCTGAGCTGATTATCAATTCTTCTTGACTCGTGTCTTTCAGTACCTATTACATACAAGCCCCCTGCGTCCAAAACCTCCTGATGGTTCTTTTCCCATGCTTTCCACTCCTTTGACTCCTTATCTTCTTTTCCGTCTTTTCCTTTCGGAGTATCACCGCCCAAGATAATATCGACTCCTCTTCCCGCCATGTTGGTCGCCACAGTCACCGCGCCCTTTTCTCCGGCTTTTGCAATAATTTCTGCTTCCCTTACGTGATTTTTTGCATTCAGGACTTCGTGTTTTACTCCGCGTCTCCTTAGAAGCTGGGATATGATCTCATTCTTGTCAATCGATGTTGTACCCACCAGAACAGGCTGTCCTTTCTTGTGTGCCTCTTCAATCTCATTGGCAACTGCACTTGCTTTCGCGCGTCCGGTTTTATAAACAGAATCTGCAATATCTTTCCTGCTCATGTCTTTGTTGGTCGGAATAACCACTACCTCAAGCTTATAGATCTTATTAAACTCCTCTGCCTCGGTAACTGCAGTTCCTGTCATTCCGGCAAGCTTTTCGTATTTCCTGAAGTAATTCTGAAGTGACACGGTAGCGAGTATTTTTGACTCTTTCTGAACTTGGACACCTTCTTTTGCTTCAATTGCCTGATGAAGACCTTCCGACAATCTTCGGCCTTCCATGAGTCGTCCGGTAAATTCATCAACCAGAATAACCTGCCCGTCTTTGACTATATAATCTTTTTCTTTATGAAAAAGCGTCCTTGCTTTAAGCGCTGCTTCGAGATGATACACGGTGTCAAAATCTTTCTCGTAAATATCTGCAATTCCATAAAGCTTTTCAATTTTCCCGATTCCGTGATCGGTAAGATGCGCGGTTCGCAGCTTCTCATCAATCTTGTAATCAGTATCCGAGGATAATTTTTGAACTAATTTTGCATACTCTTGATATTTTTGACCAGGAGCCTGATCGGGAGCTGAGATAATATGCGGAGTTCTTGCCTCATCAATAAGTACCGAGTCAACCTCATCAACAATTGCGTAATAATAGCCTCTCTGAACTACATCTTCAATGTTTTGCGCCATATTATCGCGCAAATAGTCAAACCCGAATTCCGAGTTAATTCCGTATACTACATCTGCTCCATAAGCTTCTCTCCTGCTGACAGGCTTGAGACGGGACAATCGAAAATCCCAGGCCTTATCGTTATTAAATTCAGGATCGTAGACGAAAGACTCTTCGCTTATGATCGATGAGACCTTAAGTCCCAGAAGACTGAAAATCGGTCCCATCCATCCTGCATCACGGCGCGCAAGATAATCATTTACCGTAACTAAATGAACATTTTTACCGGTAAGGCTATTGAGGTATAGAGCGGGGACTGCTGAAAGAGTTTTTCCTTCTCCTGTTTTCTGTTCTGCAATTTTGCCGTTGGCAAGCGTGATCGCAGCCATCAACTGAACATCGTAGTGTCTTTGTCCTATGGTTCGCCTCGCTGCTTCTCTTGCCAATGCAAATGCTTCAGGCATGATCAGATCCAAAGATTCACCTTCTGAAATTCTTTTTCTAAATTCTATTGTTTTTTTGGCAAAATTTTCGTCTTTAAGTTTCTTAAATTCACTTTCAAAAGAATTTATTTCAGAAACAATCGGCTTCAATTTGTCTATCTCCCGATCGTTGGAGTTAAAGAATCTACCAAGAAGTGCCATAACCTTTCTATTTTAGCATTTTTGAGGCTATAAAAAAACCCCGCCTAATTCATTGAAAAATAAGGCAGGGTTTTACCAAGTGATCAATTGGTAACGTTCCAAATTACTTACCAATTACTTCTTCTTTTTCTTCTTTTTCTTTGCGGCCATGAGTTAATCACCTCCCCTCGAACTTTACAGAACTTTCAATACTTTTATGGTGGATAATTTTAGATTTTTTGTCAAGAAAAAAGCTCAGCTTCAAAATGAGTAGTTTGGATTGCAAATAAAGCAAAAATCACGAAGGCTATTTTTGCAATTTTACCCCGATTCAATCGGGGCTTATTACATTTTTCCCTATATATTTTTGCAAAACTTCCGGCACCAGAACACTTCCGTCTTCCTCCTGATAATTCTCAAGAATCGCGACTATTGTCCTTCCTATCGCAAAAGCTGTTCCATTGAGTATGTGAACAAACTTTTTTTCTGCACCATCCTGACCTTGCCTGCCGGCAGGCAGGTATTTTATGTTTAATCTTCTAGCCTGAAAATCTGTGGTTGTAGATATTGAATGAGTCTCTCTATATTTATCTTGCGAAGGCATCCACGTCTCGATATCAATAGTCTCAGCCGAAGGAAATGAAATGTCTCTACTCGCAAGTCTCACGATTTGATAAGAAAGTCCCAATTCCGAAACCAGCTCTTCCGCAATCGACAAGAGTTTTTCTCTTTCACTCTTATCATCCTCAGGCTTTACGAAAGAAACCATCTCAAGCTTGTCAAATTGATGAACTCTGATTATTCCTTTTGTATCCTTGCCGTAACTTCCCGCCTCTCTTCTGAAAGCCGATGAAAAAGCTATGTATCTTTTTGGCAAATCCTTAACAGAAAAAACCTCATCTTTGTGCATTGGCACAACCGCATGCTCAGCAGTCCCTACGAGATACATCTCCTGGTTTTCCTTGGGATCATTCAGCCAATAATACTCTTCATTATTAGTTGTTCCTTCTTTTTTCCCGTGCCAGTAGCCCAATTCTTCTGTAATATCTTTTTTTATCAAAACAGGAGAAACAATGGGAATAAAACCAACTTTGCCAAGTTTTTCTAAAACAAACTGAATTAAAGCGAACTCCAATAGCGCCCCGTCTCCTTTAAGATAAGCAAACCTGCTTCCTGAAACTTTTGCGGCTCTTTCTGTGTCAATTATCCCTAGATTTTCTCCAAGCTCTAAGTGATCTTTTGGAGTAAAATTAAACTTTTTTGGCTCACCAACTTTTTTTATAACCTCATTTTTCGACTCGTCTCCGACTGGTACTTCAGGTAACGCAGCATTGGGAATTTGAAGCAATTGTTCACGCAGATCTGTCTCAAGCTTTTTTAAACTCTCTTCTTTCCCGTATAATTCTTTTTTAATTTCTTTCCCTTTTTCAATATCTTTTTCCTTGGAGACTTTATTTCTTTCCTCTCTTAATTTCTGGACTGACAAACCTAACTCTCTTATTTCTTCATCGATTTTTAAAACCTGATCAAGGTCAATATCAGCTCCTTTATCTTTGATTTTTTGAGAAATTTCCCCTGGATTTTCTCTAATTAATTTGATATCTAGCATAATTCCTTTCTAATAATTGGTTTTAATCGTTGAATTGCTTTATATCTGTGATTATACAGCTTTTCTTCTTCCTCGGAAAGATCACTTTCATGATAATACTTACCGATCTTAGGTAAATAGAAAAAGCTTCTGTACGGATATCCTTTGAGAATCTTGAGTAATGGTTTTTCAGCAATCTCTCCTTCTATTTCACCTGCTTCAGAATAAACTTTTCCGCTTGGAAGAGCCAGTGAAACCACTGTTCTGAAATATGCCTTCCTGTTATCATCAGGCAAATTTCTTGAAACTTGCTTCATTTTGTCTATGATTTTCTCATCAGTTGAGTCACTTCCTACCCATCTCTTGCTATGAATTCCGGGCTCTCCATCTAAAGCATCTATCTCAATTCCTCCATCATCTGCTATTACGGGTAAACCTGATAATCTTGCATAAAATATTGCTTTATTCTGAGAATTTTCTTGATAAGTACTTTCTGTTTCTTCAAAATCCTTATCAATTCCAACATCTTTTAGTGAAACAAGGTTAAGCGAAATTTCTGATAAAAAACCTGAAATTTCCTTAAGCTTTCCCTGATTCCAGGTAGCAATTAGAAGCTTTTTCACAAAAAAAGTATAGCATACTAAGCTATTGACCTTTAATGACACGAGTTCTAGAAACGATCGCCCCCTCCTTAAGGTAAAATTCACCTCCTGAGG
>JBBUBI010000006.1:0-6098 GCA_038058335.1 Patescibacteria group bacterium | reverse complement strand
ATCACCGAATCCTGGAGCTTTTATGGCAATAGCATTAAATGTCCCGCGCAGTTTGTTGACTACCAAAGTTGCAAGCGCCTCACCCTCTATTTCATCTGCGATAATTACGAGGTTTTTCGAAACTTTCACTAAGCCTTCCAGAAATGGCAAAAGCTCTTGAAGATTTGCAATCTTTTTATCAGTAATTAGAATATAAGGATCTTCGATTTCAGCTTCCATCTTATCAGGGTTAGTCACAAAGTAAGAAGATGCATAGCCCCTGTCAAATTCCATACCTTCTTTGTAATCAATTGACATCTCAAGCCCTCTTCCTTCCTCAACGGTAATTACACCGTCTTTACCAACCTTAGTTAACGCTTCGGCAATAAGACTTCCTATGGTTTCATCTTGAGCAGAAATTGTTGCAACTTTTTTGACATCATCCCCTTTTACGTCTTGCTTCATGGAATCAAGTACTTTCAAAACTCTATCTACTCCTTTTTCCAGTTCTTGTTTCAAAAGCATAGGATTGTATCCTTCGTTTATTTTTTGAAAACCCTGATTAACTAATTCCCTTGCAATGACAGTTGCTGTAGTAGTTCCATCACCTGCAACATCATTGGTCTTTGAGGCTGCCTCTTTCACCATCTGTGCACCCATATTCTCAAATGGATCTTCAAGCTCAATTTCTTTAGCAACTGTCACTCCGTCGTGAACTACACTTGGAGCTCCCCATTTCTTATCAAGCGCCACGTTTCTGCCCTTAGGACCAAGGGTTGTTGAGACAGCATTTGCCAATTTGTTTACTCCGCTTATGAGTGACTGCCGTGCATCTGCACCGTATTTAATTTGTTTTGCCATAACTTTATAAAATTATAAATTCAAAATCCTAAAATCTAAATTTTAGAAATTAGAAATTAGTGTTTAGAGTTTGCCATCAACGATGGCGAGAATATCTTTTTGCTCAACAATTGTCCATTCCTCGCCATCAACCTTGACTTCATTCCCGCCCCATTTCTTATACATTACTTTTTGTCCGACCTTGACTATCATTGAACCGGGGACAATTTTACCTTCATCTGCGACTCCCTGACCGATTGCCATTACTTCGCCAATCTGAGGTTTTTCCTTCACACTATCTGGCAAAATAATTCCGCTTGCGGTTCTTTCATCTGCTTCAAGCGGTCTTATGAGTACATTATCGAAAAGCGGTGATATTTTAGTTTTGATTAATTTGGTCATATGTTTCGTCAAAAAACCTGCCGGCTTTCGAAATCATCCAAAAGCATTGCAGGCGGGTATCACTTGGTAGGAGTGATTGCTAATTTATACATTAAAAGTGATGAGGTGTCAATAACCTATAGTTCAGCTCAGCCCAATTTAACTCTATCGGGGTTGACATATACTCTTTTATTCCATTACGATAAACTAAGAACAAAAATATGTCATTATCACCCAGAAACCTGATCCTTCTTGGACTTGGGGCAATTCTTCTCATTGCAATACCCCTTACAGTTTTTGTTGTACAGCAGCAACAGCAAACAGAAAGTAATGCCAATCCGGCAACTAGGTTGTCTTTCAATCCTCCCAAGCAGGAGGTTGCATTGGGAAGTACTGTAAGTCTTGACGTTGTGATTGATCCCGGACAAGGCGCCAATGCCAACTTAGTAGGAGAAATGCAGTTAACTATTACTTATAATGCAACTAAGCTTGAGCTTACGGATACAAAATTTAGCCCAGATCAAAACAAATTTCCTATTTCTACCGAACCTGAGTACTCATCGGCCGTAGATGGCCTTGCGACAATTTCTGCGCAACTATCTGCAGGCGCCTGCGGTAATGTAAATTGTGAAATAAACGGTGAAACAACAATAGCTACTATAAAATTCAGAACTCTTGAACTAACAGCGGGCACTCCTGCCAAAGTCTATTTTGATCCCAAACTAACTATAGTCCGATCAGCAGATGAAAACTCTGAATACAGAGAAAATGTTTTGAGCTTTACAGGCGAAGCATTTATTACTGTTGTAGGTGGCGCTGCTGCAACTCCTGTGCCGACCGCCACTATTGCTCCCACAGCCGTACCCACTACCACGCCTGCTCCTCCTACTCAAGCTCCAACTGGTACTGCCAATCAAATTCCAGCATGCTCAGGCATTACTCTTGATAAAGCAACAGCCGGAACTGCTCCGTATACTATTACATTTACCGCCGCCGGATCTGATAGCGACGGGACAATAAGTAATGTTACGTTTAGTTTTGGAGACGGTACGGTACAGGATATAACAGAAGGCGGAGGAATTGGCACAAACGCTGTAAGCACTCAACTTGCCCATACATATGCAACAGCAGGCACATTTAATGCAACAGTAACTATGACTGATGAAGCAGGAGGAGTAAGTGATTCGGCAACTTGCACTCAGACAATTACTGTCTCTGACGTAAGCGGTGGGGGCGGAGGAGGTGGAGGCACCGGTGGCGGAGCTGTCCCAACTGAACCACCTGCCGCTATATCAACACCTATACCGACTCTTGAACCTACAGGACCAGCAGAAACTCTAATGGGGATAGGATTTGTCGGAATTATCTTCGCAATTATCGGAGCATCAATCCTCTTTATCCTCTAGTCTCTTCAGGAGTAGCAAATCTTTTTGTATGCTATTATTTATTTATGGAGAGCTCAAATGACTCAGCCAATCAAGAAGATTTAATGCTTGAGGAATTTCTAAGCAGCACAGATAATTCAATAAAACCTGTAAAAATCAGGTTCGCTAGAATTTTTGTCGGTGAAGTAGAAGATACCCTAATGTTTATCAATCAAGATATGCCCGATTACGCCGGCAAACACGGGAACAAAGGCGTACCATACGCAGTATCGTGTTATTTGACAACAGCAGCAGGACTTCATCTGACAAGAACGATTGACAAAAAACTGGCTGAACTTAAGGACGATCCCTACTTACCCGAGGTCAAATCTCATTTTGGAAATTGGCTTGTAATTTCGGCTGGACCATTGAATATAAAAATTGAAGGAATTAGCCTTGCAGATGTTTTAGATCAAAATAAAAATGTTTCTCTTACTGATAAGCTTCAGTTTTTTTTAAATGTCTACAAGATCGGCAAGAAGGAGGGGGATGACATAGTTGATAGATCGATTGAGGGAAACGAAGCTTTCAAAGATTATCCAGATCTAGCATCAACCTTTATTGATCGTGCCGCTCGCACACTAGCTGCTGCAGACTTATTATTCGTAGACAGCAAACAAAAAGACATCGCTCATATACGTTCGACTTCTAAATTAGATCAAAAAATCCATGATACGGGCTTGAAATTATTCAGAGATATAAATGAATTAAAGAAAAAGTTCGCAAATGCCATTCTTGATCCAGATAATCCAGACCATAATCAGATATGTCAGAGAATTGAGGAGTATTTGAATGTCGAACCTGACTTAGTTTTTTTGGTTTTACAACCACTGGACATAAATTTCCTTAAAAATCTCTATAGAAAATCCTATGATTTTACTCAAGAAGAAACCGAAGTGCAATTTTACAATCGGTTTAATGATGAACTTGAAGAATTTGCAGAAATTATATCAAAATCTAGCGGAATTCTCACAAAAAGAGACGAGCCTTTATTTGTAAAAAATGGAGAATACGGAAATGTCTCTAATATTGATAACCAAGAATTTAGAGATTCTATATCAAGACTTGTTCAATCTCAGAGAGAAAAAGCATTCCTTATAGTGGATACTGATAAAATTTTCGCTGAGAGCGGGCTGGAAAAACCTGAGTCCGTTGTAATCGATTTGGGGGATGGAAGTCCGTTTGTATTTAATATTGCATTTGTTTATGGCCAAGCTGATGGAACTCCTTTGACAATAGTGTGCGAGTACGACATACGAAAAGATAAAAATACATTTGATTGGTCCTTTATTGAATCACCAGATGAACTGAATAGCTTGTATAAAGAACTAAGATTGGTAACCTTGAAAAGTCTTCAGTTCTTGGAAGAAGCTGCCACAAAAGCAAAACCTATACCCAGTATCACACAGCAAGGATCTAGTGCGCCACGGATAAAAAGAGAAAAAGAAATAAGAGAACAAATGCCAAAACTTCCTTGGAAACAGTCTAAAAAAATGGGCGCAAATCTCTCTCTTCTTCAAGGCATAAATATCTCCGAAGACAGAAGAACAAAAATAGTCAACCGAATTGTTATAGTTGAAAACCCTCAAGAATATCTTACTGGTCCAATATCCACAGTGGATCTGGAAAAACTCAAGCAAGGATTAGAAAAATTCAATGAAAAAGGCTTAGGAAGATTTAAGATGCTTGTTCTTCCTGATGAAGACGGCCAACCTCTTTATTCACTTGACATAAGAGGAGTCGAAGCAAGAGGAGGAATAAGAGTATTGTTAAAAGAAGAAGGGTCAGAAAAAGGAAATAGAAATTTTAAAATAAAATCAATCGGTTACAGAAAAGACATTTATAGAAAATTTGGGGTCTAAATTTTAAGAACTGCGAGGAACGCTTCCTGTGGTATTTCTACATTTCCAAAACGTTTCATTCTCTTTTTACCTTTCTTCTGTTTATCAAGAAGCTTTGTTTTCCTCGTAACATCCCCTCCGTATAGTTTTGCAGTAACATCTTTTCGATAAGCCGCGATTGTTTCTCTTGCCAAAATCTTTCCTCCTACTCCGCCCTTGATCTTTGCGTAATTAATTACAGCTTGTACTGGAATAGGAATATTCTGACGGGGAATCTCGTCTTTTAATTTCGCAACTAATTTTTTCCCGAATTCCTCAGCCTTATCAACTGGAATTACCTGTGCAAGTCCTTCAACCGGTTCTGAATTTACCAAAATATCAAGCTTTACAAGCTTTGCTGGGCGGTAATCAGTAACTTCGAAATCAAAAGACGCATAGCCTGAAGTCTGAGACTTAAGATCATCATAGAATCCGATAAGTATTTCAAGAAGCGGTATATTGGCTTCGATTTTTTGAGAAGCTCCGATATTTTCAGAATGCTCTATCGTCCCCCGCTTGTTGTAAATAAGTTCATTTATTTGTCCGAAATATTGCTGCGGTGCAAAAATCGTAATCTTGGCATATGGCTCTTTTACTTCGGAATTTGGCGTAGGATTAAATTCCGATGGCTTGTTTATTGTCTTTCCGTCAATTATAAAATTGACAGAAGGCGAAGTAACTATGATATCAAGACCGTATTCGCGCTCTAGTCTCTCTTGAGAAATTGAAGCATGGAGAAGTCCTAAGAATCCGACACGAAACCCCTGACCCAATGAAATCGAAGATTCGGGTGAGTAAGCAAGAGCCGCATCATTTAATTTGAGTTTCTCAAGCCCATCTCTCATTTTAGGATAATCCGATGCTTCTATCGGAAAAAACGACAGAAAAACAACCGGTCTTGCTTCATGATATCCAGGCAGCGCATTTGCCATTTCCTTTGGATGCGTTACGGTATCTCCAACTTTGACAAGCGATAGATCTTTAATATTTGTGACAATAAATCCAACCTCGCCGACATTTAATTCTTCTGTATAATGCGGTTTGGGTGTCAGATAGCCCAGCTGAAGAACTTGTCCTCTTGATTTAGTCGCTAGAAAATATATCTCATCACCAACCTTCAGACTTCCTCCAAAAAGTCGTATAGTCGCAATTACTCCTTTGTACGGATCGAGGCTCGAATCAAATATCAGAGCAGCCAGTTTGCTGCCATGCCCTGAGTTTATCGAAGGGTCATTCTGAGGCAAAGCCGAAGAATCTGGTGCCGGAATTTTTTCGATAATCTCATCCAGAAGTTTCTCCACATTTTCTCCGGTTTTAGCTGAAACTTTTATAATCTCATCATCTTTAAATCCCAAATCAGTAAGCTCCTTTGTTGTTTTAACAACATCAGCTGCAGGCATATCTATCTTATTAATTACAGGAATAAGGGTAAGATTAGCATTCATTGCGAGATTAAAATTAGACAAAGTCTGAGCCTGAATTCCCTGAGTAGCATCTACTATAAGCAATGCTCCTTCAACCGATGCAAGAGAGCGGGAAACTTCGTAGGAAAAATCTACGTGACCTGGAGTATCTAACAAATTCAGCTGGTAAA
>JBBUBI010000005.1:0-1974 GCA_038058335.1 Patescibacteria group bacterium | reverse complement strand
TATGAAAAAAATAATTTTATCATTGAGCCTTTGCTTATCGATGTCTTTGTTTTTCGCAGTAAGCATTTATGCAGCAAATCCTACGGCTAAACCAACGGCCAAAGTTACGCCTGCACCTACTTCAAGCGTCATTGAGAAACAGATAAACTCCCTTACGGATAAGATCGCTTCCCGCGTTGCACAGCTTAAGCTCGTCGACAGAAGAGGAGTCATCGGCCAAGTTACAGATGCCTCAAATACTCAGATTACAATTTCTGATCTTTCGGGCAATACACTATTTATAGACGTAGATGAATTTACGAAATTCAACTCTCCTGCGTCCAAAGCTTCCTTTGGAATTTCAGATATCAAAAAGGGAGATAAGCTTGGAGTATTGGGACTTTACAACAAAGACTCCCGAAGACTCCTGGCAAGATTCGTAGATGAATTAGAACTACCTGTTGTTTTATACGGCGGAATTTCGCAGATCGACGATGAAGAATTTAACATTACGATTACGACAGATACGGGCAAGGAATATTCTATAGATATCGAGTCATCCACCAAAACGCTTTCATATGACCAAGAAGAAAAAGCGTTAATTAAATCTGGCTTCTCCAAGCTTCTTGCAGGACAGCGAATTGTGGTTGTTGGATTTACAGATCTGAGGAATTCAAAAATCTTTGAAGCCTCAAGAATAATAATTCTGCCGAATGTTCCCGTAAATCCGAAGATAAAAATTTCAGCTCCGGATCCATCCCCTACTCCAAAAGAAAAAGAGTAATATGCAAGCAAGAATCAGAAAAGTTTTCTCCCATGCAAAAGAGCAAAATCTAGATGCAATTCTGATCTCATCTGTTTCGAATATTATTTATCTTACGAGCTACGACGGCTTTTCATATTTTGAGAGAGAAGCATTCTTGGTCTTGACTCAACTCCAGGGGTTGAAGCACAAAACCCCTGGGGTTTATGGATATATTTTAACTGACGGGAGATATTCAGAGGCTGTTTCGAAAATTCCAAACTTTAACCTCTTGGAAATTTCTGCAAAAAATTCTCTTGAAAATATCTTCAAATCCCTTTCCGCAAAAATTAAGAAAATCGGTATCGAAGAAAATGATATTACTGTCTCAGAAAATAAAAAACTTAAAAAGTATTTTAAAGTATTTTCGGCAAAAAACATTCAGGATTTAAGAGTTATTAAGGATACAAGCGAAATCTCAAAGATTGAAAAAGCGTGTAGTCTTGGAGACAAAGCTTTTGAATTTATTTTGAAAAAACTTAAAACTGGAGTAAGTGAAAAAGAAATCGCTTTTGGAATAGAATCGTTTATCAGGAAATCCGGAGCTGATATTTCATTCCCGCCAATAGTAGCTTTCGGCAAAAACTCATCAATGCCCCATCACAAAACTGGAAATTCAAAACTAAAACCCAACAGCATCATCCTTCTGGACTTCGGCGTCAAGCTTGATAATTATTGCTCAGATATGACAAGAACAGTATTCTTCGGAAAAGCTGATGAAAAGTTTAAAAAAATCTACAATACGGTTTTAGAATCCCAAAAATTAGCAATCAAAACGCTAACTGGCTACAGTCTACGGTCTACGGCAAATAATAAAAAGCTGAAGTCTGTGGTCAGTAGTCGGTCGACTGATTCTAGAATACTAAAAGCATCAGATATCGACAGCGTCGCTAGACAATATATTATCAGCTGTGGTTATCCTACCATTCCCCACTCTCTTGGTCACGGAATTGGGATCGAAGTTCATGAATCACCGCGTCTCTCTCCCACCTCTAAGGTGGACTTATTGCCCGGCATGGTTTTCTCACTTGAACCCGGTATCTACATTCCCGGATACGGAGGTGTCCGCATCGAAGATTTGGTTACGATTCAAAAAAACAAACTGGAACACCTTACCCACTCCCCAAAAAATCTTCTTGAAATTTGATTACCGACATAGGATTTGTTATAATTAAAACAATATGAAGAAACTT
>JBBUBI010000004.1:1775-4796 GCA_038058335.1 Patescibacteria group bacterium | reverse complement strand
AAAAGCTATCTGAACTTGAGAAACATTTTGATAAAAATTTATTGCAAAAATATTTTAAAAGCACTACTGAAGCAAGAATATATGCAGGAAAAGGATGTCCTGTTTGCAGAAATAGCGGATATTCAGGCCGTGTAGGCATTTTTGAAGTCCTTCTTCTCTCTGAGAAAATCAGAGATTTAATAGTCGCGAAAAATGACTCTGAAAAAATTATGCAGCAAGCAATTGCTGAAGGAATGACTACTATGACTGAAGACGGAATTCTTAAAATCCAAGAAGGACTTACCACAGTTGAAGAGGTTCTTAGAGTTACAAAAGGATGAAAATACCTAATTTATCAAAAGACATCGGAATTTTTGGAAAAGTAAGTCTCGTAGACTCACTCGCATTCACAAAACATATCGGTCTCATGCTGAAGAGCGGAATCGCTCTCCCTGAGTCTATTCTAATCCTTGAGAAACAAACATCTCATCCTGCGTTTAAGAAATTGCTTGTAAAACTTCACCAGGAGATCTCCAATGGGCAGCCTCTTCACAAAGCTCTCTCTCTATTCCCCCATGTTTTCGATCCATTTTACGTAAGTCTTATCAAGGTGGCTGAGGAGTCAGGGAGTCTTGAGAAAAATCTAGATTACTTAGCAGTGCATTTGAAAAAACAACACGAATTTTCGGGGAAAGTAAAAGGCGCGCTCCTTTATCCCTCGATTATTTTAGGTGTTGCCCTAGTCTCGGGCATAGGACTGAGTATCTTCGTACTTCCTCAGCTGATAGATCTTTTTGAGTCACTCGAAATCGAGCTGCCTCTTTCGACGAAGATCCTACTTTTCTTTGCGCAAATTATGAGAGATTTCGGAGTAGTTCTGCTTGGAGCGCTGATCGCATACATAGCCTTCTTCCGATGGGCAATATCGACCAGGATCATTAAGCCTCACTGGCATGCTTTTCTGCTTTCGCTTCCGGTTCTTGGAGTATTTTTCCAAAACGTAGAGCTTGCTTCAATGTTCAGAAATATTGGCACTATGCTAGGCGTCGGAGTACATATCTCAACTGCCCTCAACGCACAGTATGAGACTTCGACAAATCTGGTTTATAAGAAATATATCGAAGCCATCAAAAACGGCGTTGAAAAAGGAAAGTCTATCGAAGAAGTTCTCATTAAAATTGACAAGAAGCACATGCCTCTTATCGCAGTCCGGATGATAGGTGTCGGAGAAAAAACAGGAAAGCTTGATGAGACCCTTACATATCTCGGAGAGTATTTTGAGGACGAAGTAGACAATACATCAAAAAATCTTTCTACAGTTATCGAACCTGTTATCCTTATCATAGTCGGACTTATAGTTGCATTTATAGCAATGTCAATTATCGGACCTATTTACCAATTCACAGGTAGTGTGAAATAACATGCGTTATGTTATGCAAAAAAGATCATCCTTTGGCTTTACGCTTATTGAACTTCTTCTTGTTGTTACTATAATGCTCGCAATCGGTGCTCCTTCTTCGATTTTTTTCTCAAATTTCTTGACTCAAAATGCAGTCTCGAGCACTCAAACTAGGCTCATTAATCAGCTAAGGAAAGCACAAATGTATGCAATGATGGGAAAAGAGAATGGAAATTGGGGAGTGAAATTCGGATCAAATACGATTACTCTTTTTTTGCAAGGAAATTCAGCATTCGACGAAAAATTTAGCGAGAATCCAAATATTACTATCTCAGGATTTTCAGAAATCGTCTTTACGAAAAGAACGGGATTACCAAGTTCTATCGGAACATATAACATCATGGGAAACGGTATCTCAAAGCAATTTACAGTTAATTCACAAGGAGTTGTAAGCAGATGACAAATAAATTTCTAAGTACTCTAATTAATCTAATTTCTAAAAAAGCACCAATAAGGGGATACAAAGAATTGGGATTTAGAACTTTTTTAGACCAATTAGGAATTAGGCCAATTAGGAATTCTATGGTTGGTTTCTCTATTATTGAAGTGATTCTTGCAACTTCTATTTTTATGATCCTCGCCGCAGGATCGCTCACCGTAGTCCTCCAGGGACTTTCATCAAACCGCCTTGGGGAAGAAAAAACTGTGGCCACTCAATATGCATCCGAAGGCATCGAAGCAATAAGATCAATTAAGAACCAAAATTTTACTAATTTATCTAATACTGCAAGTACTGGTATTGCTCGGATAAGCAACGTTTGGGCTTTTTCAGGAAGCAATAATATTCTGAACAGTAAATTCACCAGAACTCTTGCCATATCTGATGCTCAAAGAGACTGTAGCGGCGATATCGTAGCAAGTGGTGGCTCCGTAGATCCTTTAACGAAAAAAGTTACATCTACAGTATCCTGGAATTTCACACCTACCAGATTAAATTCAATTCAGCAAATTAGCTATCTTTCAGACTGGAGGAAACCGATAGAACCAACTAAAGGACCTATTATTATGGCTTATTCCAAGACTACCACTATTCCTTATTATCGAATTTGGGATGGCTCAAGCTGGAGTGCGGAAAGCCCTGCCCGAGCAGTCGGAGGCAATATTAATTATATTGTTCTTAAGAGCTCACGCACCAGAAATGAAGCAATACTAGGCACAATGGGTTCAAATGGAAATATCTATGTGCAAGTTTGGGATGGAAGATGCTGGGGAACGCCTACTTTAATAGCTAATGTAGGATCTGGCTTATCTCTCTACCGCTCATTTGATGTCGAATATGAAAAAAACAGTGGGCGGGCAGTGATAGCTTATCTTCCCAATAATTCTTCTCCCGATCCTGTTTACCGTATTTGGGATGGTACCAGCTGGTCTACACCTACTACTATTACGGCTGTGCCAACCGCAAGTATAATCAGATGGATTGATTTGGCACAAAATCCAATATCCACAAGCAATGAAATTGCCATGATAACGATAGACCAAAACGCTGATGTTTACGGCATGGTATGGAATGGTTCTGGCTGGGGAAATATGGGAGTAGCTTCGACGTGGGACACTACCGCATCAAATGCGCTTAGGAAAGG
>JBBUBI010000004.1:0-1675 GCA_038058335.1 Patescibacteria group bacterium | reverse complement strand
GCATCAGTACAGCAGGAAGTAAATTCAAATGCGCGGTATATAAGTGAACGGATAAAATATGAAATAAGAAATGCAACAGGAATTAATTTACTACTGGGAACCATTATTTCCCTTGCCACAGCAACTCCGGCAACCAACCCAACACTTATTTATAGATCGGGCGGAAATATTATGATCAAGCAAGGCACAACAGATGCTATTAATATTAACTCAGTCAATACAGTCATTAACAGTCTTGCATTCACAAACTACACTTCAGGCGATGGTAAGACAAAACACGTTAAATTCGTCATTAATTTGGCAGCGAAATATGGAGCAGCAAGACAGGAATATCAGGATTCAATACTTATTGAAGGAAGCGCGGAGGTAAGAAGTAATTAATATGAAATTGCGCAAGGATACCAGATCTCAGGGCGGATATATTGCGATCTCGATGGTTCTTATTCTGAGTGCGGTAATTCTGGGAATTATCGTCACAGTAGCCCGTCTTGGCATAGGAGAAGGACAAGTCTCTCTTGCTCTTTCAAAAGGCGAGAACTCGCTTCATTTTGTTGAGAGTTGCATAGAAGACGTGCTCCTTAGGATTCGAGAAGATCCTTCATACTCAGCTAGTTCAATTACTTATCCCGAAGGAACCTGTTCTGTTACGATATCCCCGGCTGGATCAGTTTATACTATCACGACATCAAATTCGGATACTTCGTACAAACGAACAATTGAGGCAGTTGTAGTTCGAGGTGCTTCAATGAGCCTAACAAGCTGGAAAGAGCTTTAAAATCACAACCCATCCATTAAATCTTTTAATCTTACAACACCGGGGGTTGAATAGCTTCCGACCTAAGGATTAATTCTAAAAAATATGATACTATAAAAATTATGCCTTATAGAAAAACGCTTCTCGTACAAGATCAGATATACCATGTTTTCAATAGAGGGGTAGCCGGCTTACCTATTTTTGCTTCGGCAAAAGATTACTCCAAGTGGAGTAATTACAATATTTTTAGTACCCACTAGCTTAAGTAGTCCTGAAGGTATAACGGCGGGTCCTGACGGTAACATTTGGTTCACGGAAAATAGTGCAAACAAGATAGGTCGGATAACCCCTAGTGGTGCTATTACTGAATATCCAATTCCTTCTAGCAATACTGACCCATGGGGTGCAACATTAGGACCACGGGATATTACCCTTGGTCCAGATGGAAACCTTTGGTTCACGGAGTTTATTGGGAATAGGATTGGACAAATTACGCCAAATGGCGTTATTACAGAATTTACACTACCTGGAGTTAGAAAATTTCCTACTGTTATAACAACAGGAACCGACGGTAATCTCTGGTTCACTGAAATGGGCTATTCTGCAATAGGGCGAATTACCCCAGAAGGCAACATTACCGAGTTTCCACTTCCAGATGGTCCTAGCCTTGCTAACAGTCATGCTACTGGTATCACAGCAGGTCCTGATGGCAATATCTGGTATACGAGAGGCTATAATAAAGTAATTGGACAGATAACTCCAGATGGGATTATCACTGAATTTCCAACTCCCACTACTGATGAAAGTTATCCAAGTGATATTACATTAGGTACTGATGGTAACTTATGGTATGTTGATAGCTGGAGAAAGATTGGCAGGATTACTTCCAGTGGTGAGATCACAGAGTTCCCAATTCCAACT
>JBBUBI010000003.1:11296-14571 GCA_038058335.1 Patescibacteria group bacterium | reverse complement strand
AAAGAAGAACTGGATACATATAGACCAATGCCAAAAGAGCTTGTTAAGAATCTTGAGGAGTGGCTCGATGTTGAGTTGACGTATACCTCAAACGCCATTGAAGGAAATACTCTTTCCCGTATGGAGACTGCTTTAGTTATTGAAAAGGGGATCACAGTTGAAGGAAAGAGCTTGCAGGAACATTTAGAAGCAGTCAATCATAAAAAGGCATTGGAGGAAATTAGAGAGCTTGCAAGAAAAGGACGTCAGCTCTTAGAGGAACGGGATATTTTAAATATCCATGCTTTTATTCTTAAAGGAATAGATGAGAAATGGGCTGGGCGTTATAGACAAGTATCCGTTCGTATCTCTGGGTCTAGTGTAGTTCTTCCCAACTATGTAAAAGTACCAAGTCTTATGAAGGATTTTATGCGTTGGCTCTCATCAATTGCCGGCGAACATCCCGTTAAGATTGCCGCTGACGCTCATTACAAACTGGTCTCAATTCACCCGTGGATTGATGGAAATGGAAGAACCTCGCGTCTTTTAATGGATCTAATACTCATTCAGCATGGGTACCCGCCCGCAATTATCAAAAAAGAAGAACGAAGACGGTATCTTCAAAGCATTGAAGAAGCGCAGCTGGACGGGAGCTTACAGAAGTTCTACGATTTGATGATTGATGCAGAAAACCGAACGCTTGATATTTACCTTTCTGCTGCAAAAGGCAAAAGTGCAGTCTCTTCTTTTAAGAAAGCAAAACAGTTAAAGATTGGAGAGTTGGCAAAAGCGACTGGAATTTCCGCGTCGGCAATACGCTACTATGTAGAAAAGGGTTTATTAACACCAGAAGGACACAGTGAGGGGGGATTTATGCTTTTTAGCCAAAAGGCTGTAGATAGAATACAAAAGATAAAACAACTACAGCAAAAAGAAAGGTTGAGTATAAGAGAGATTAGGAAAAGACTAGAGAGTAGTTGATATAATTGCCTCATGGATTTATTCTCGAATTGGACATTTGCAGGAATTATTGGCTTTCTGACGCTAGTCTTTGGCATACTTGTTAAAATCATTGGTTTTCCCGATCAAATAAGAAAAAATCATAAGAGGAAATCTACTGAAGGGTTATCTACTACCTTTATGGCTCTATCTTTTGTAGTTTATTTGCTATGGACTCTTCACGGCATTTTAAGAAATGATTATGTTCTGGTCTTTGGACAAGGATTGGGAATTATTACAACAGGCGTTATCCTTGCTCAAATAATTTACTACAAAAGCAAATCAAAATAATAGCATCTGATATAATTTCTTCATGAACCTCCCAGCATTTTCCGAGCTCAGGGCAACATTTAAAGCATCAAAAAGATTACTAATCTTGCTCTGGAGGGTAGACAAGTGGTTGTTTATTGGGAATGCTATCTCAGTAAGTGTTCCCGCTATCGTCCCGTTCGTAAACGCATATATTTATAAACTTATTATCGATTTAGTTGTAAATGTTGTAAGTGGATTACCGTTTCAATATGATCAGCTATATTTACTATTTGCGATCAGAGTAGGAACTCTTTTTATTCAGGATGCTGCTTTTTCTGCACAAAACTACTTCGAAATGCTCCTGTGGACAAAGTTTCCAGTCCATTTGTATCAATCTGTTCTCTCCAAATTAGCTAATTTAGATGTGCAATATTTCGAAGATAGTTCCTTCAAAGATAAGCTCGAAAAGGTTAGAGAAGCATATGCGTGGCGTCCTCTCAATATGTTGTCTTTTTTATTTTATGGTTATCAAAGTTTACTCCAGTTTGTTATAGCTCTTGCCGCAATAGCAACTCTTAATTGGCTTTTGATCTTTTTGTTTCTTCTAATTTCTATACCCACATTTGTAAATCAGACTAATTACGCAAAAATTACCTGGGGATTATGGCAGCAAAACTCGCCTTATCGAAAGAAGTTTTGGTATCTTTCAGATTTGATTCAAAGCGGCTACAGCGTAAAAGAAATAAAGATATTTCAAGTAGCGAGTAGGTTTCTTTCGGAGCTTCAAGATATATATAACAAGTTCGTTAAGGATAATACAAAAGTCGCAAGGAAACAGTTTCGGACAAATGTCGCGCTAAACTTATTTGGCGTAGCCATTTATATAGGTATTGAAATATTTATTATCCTCTCTGCAATAGCAAGGAAAATTTCTATTGGAGACATTAGTTATTTCACAACTGTATTGTCTAGCTTTCAAAATGCTGTAAACGGACTATTCCGAAATGGTTCCTCATTATTTGAGGCTGGTCTATATGTTAATGAGATGTTTGAGCTATTGGATACAAAACCCAAAGTTATACAACCAGACAAAGGAGTTAAAATAAAAGTTGACAAGCCAGCCTCTATTGAGTTTAGAAATGTCAGTTTTTCATACCCAGATTCAGAACAAAAGGTTTTAGATAATTTTTCATTAACCATTGAATCTGGACAAAAGATAGCATTAGTTGGCGAAAACGGGGCAGGGAAAACTACTCTTATAAAACTCTTGGCTAGATTCTATGATGTTGATAGCGGGGAAATATTAATCGATGGAAACAATTTAAAGCAGCTGGATTTACCCACTTGGTATAAAACTCTAGGAATTTTATTTCAGGATTTTATAAGATATGAATACCCGTTAAAAGATAATATCTACTTTGGCAAGATTTATGAGCCTGAAAATATCAAAGATATTATCAATGCGGCGAAGTTATCCGGAGCGGATTCTGTGGCTTCCCAGTTGCCTAAAGGATATAATCAGATGTTGGGAAAGACATTTGAGGGTGGCTTAGATATATCTGCAGGCCAGTGGCAGAAAGTGGCTTTGGCAAGAGCTTTTTTAAAAGATGCACCAATCTTGATATTAGATGAGCCAACTGCTTCCATAGATCCCAAAGCTGAATCAGAGATTTTTGAAAGAGTAGAAAATTTATCAGAAGATAAAACAGTAATTATTATCTCTCATAGATTCTCTACGGTAAGAAATGCGGATAAGATTTATCTTATAGATAAGGGGAAAATAAAAGAGGAAGGAAGTCATGAGGAGCTTATGAAACAAGAGGGCACTTATGCTACTTTGTTTAATTTACAAGCAAAGAGATATAAATAGAATATTTTACCCTCTTTTCTATAGGAAATTATAAATGAGCGAAGACTTCAAATTTTGGCATTGTGTTCCTACCTTTGTAAAAGACGGAAGACCCTGAGATGCAATATCGACTCCAACCTCAACGGGTACTGCATCAAGTCCTACAATTGCCGAGGAATTCACCTTTGCCAGCATA
>JBBUBI010000003.1:0-11196 GCA_038058335.1 Patescibacteria group bacterium | reverse complement strand
GCATAAAATTATCATAGCACGAGTTCTTACCTGTTTGCTCTATTGCGGAAAAGGAAAAAAGGTGGCTATAATTGAATGAGGTAGTACTTTTCGTGGAAAAATGTCAATAGTCTCAAAAAAGAATACTAAAAATAAAACCCCATTGGGAGTTTATGGAGATGGGGGAGTAGCTTACCTTTTCTATAAAACGAATGACGACGAACTGATAATTGAAAGAAGTACTGACGGACACAACTTCGTATTATTCAAAGACAAGGCAAGAATTTTAATTTCCGGCGCGTCCTTTCCTCTAATTGATGTCGAAAGTCTCAGCATAAGCAGGGTTTTTGATAATTATTTTCTTTCGTTTAAAAATAAGGCTGGAAAAACTTCATCTGTATTTTCGGCAAAAGGAAAGGATTTTGATCTTTTTCACGTCACAGCCGAAATAAACGGAGCCTCCGATGACGGCATTTTGGTTCCGAGTTATCAGGTTAACGGAAAATATTTATTTTTATCAGGCGGAGGAAACATTGAGAGTTTTACCTCTGAGGATTTTTTTAACTGGGATAAAAATGAAAAGCCGGTTATTGAATCGCACCACGATTTTTTCGGGCAAAATCCTCTTAAGTCGGGAAACGCATTTCTTACCGATGAGGGGATATTATTTATTTATTTTGAAGTAAAAAGCAAGGATAAGCTCAATCATTTCGAGATAAGAGCTGTAGTGCTTGATAAAAATAATCCTTCAAGAGTTATCCGTCATGTCGGTGATCACATATGGGAGTCTCCGGATGATTGGGTGAATAAGCAGATTGCGCCTCTCGGACTCGTCAAGATTGCAGATGAGTTTATTTCGTTTTGGAATTGCGATGGTCAGATTTTTAGCATATCTCATCCTGGATTCTTGTTCGGCAAGCAAAATAAGAATTTTCCAAAAGTACTGCTTGATAGACTTAAGCATAATCCTCTGATTGCGCCGATTATAGAAAATCATTGGGAGTCAAAAGCTACCTTTAATCCGACCGCGATAGTTGAGAAGGATAAGATTCATATAATATATCGAGCAATTGGAGATGATGACGTATCCGTTTTGGGCTACGCACAAAGCTCTGACGGAATAAATATCGACATGAGGCATCATTCTCCAATTTATGTGCCTACGCAGCCTTTTGAATCAAGCGGGCCTTACAGCGGGAAAAGATCACCTGGTGAATTTACCTCAGGCGGAGGATGCTGGGGAGGATGCGAGGATCCCAGAATCACAAAAATTGATGACAAGCTTTATATGACCTATGTTGCATACAACGGATGGAGTCCTCCCAGAGTTGCTATTACTTCAATTGACGAAAATGACTTCAACGATCAGACCTGGAAATGGAAAAAACCTGTTCTTATTTCAAAGCCTGGGACGGTTGACAAGAATGCGTGCATTCTTCCTGAAAAGGTCAATGGAAAATATGTAATATTTCACCGAGTTTTCCCCGATATCCTTGTAGATTTTGTAGACGATCTTAATTTTGACGGAAACACATTTCTTAAAGGAGAATTTAAAATCAAACCGCGAAATAACTTCTGGGATTCAAGGAAAATCGGAGCAGGACCAGCGCCCATCATAACAGATGAGGGGTTTCTTATGATTTATCAGGCGGTCGGAGACAAAGATTCTTCTCGATATAAGATAGGCGCTATGCTTCTTGATAAAAAAGATCCGACGCGTGTAATCGCAAGGTCGAACGAACCCATTCTTTCTCCTGATTATTGGTACGAAAATAATGGACATAAATCAGGCGTAGTCTATCCATGCGGTGCGGTAATATCAAACGGAAATTTAATTGTCTATTATGGCGGAGCAGATACAGTTGTTTGCGCAGCAACCGCCAACGCTGACCAATTTGTCAGCAATCTCATCAAGCACAAGGAAACAAATCTTTCCGCAAGACCCATCGGATTTTTGAACTGAAATGATCAGAGTAAAGAGATTTATAGGAAATCCCATTCTTTCCCCGAATCCGCAAAATAATTGGGAGAAAAAAGCAGCATTTAATCCGAGTCCTGTAGTATCTGAAAACAAAACTTATATTCTTTATAGAGCAGAAGGATTTGGAGAAAGAATAGGAGACAAGGTCTTGGATTTATCTACGATCGGCGTAGCAGAAAGCACTGACAAAATTAATTTTACAAACAGAAGGCAACTTATAAAAAATGAGTATGATTTTGAAAAGTTTGGATGCGAAGATCCTAGGGTTACCAAAATTGATGATAAGTTCTACATTTTTTATACTGCGCTTTCAAAATTTCCTCCCGATGCCTCAAGTATTAGAGTTGCTGTGGCGATCTCAAAAGATCTAAAAACAATCGATGAAAAGCACTTAGTTACTCCATTTAACGCAAAGGCAATGGCGTTATTTCCCAGAAAAATTAAAGGGTATTTCGCTGCTATCCTTACGGCTGATACAGATGTGCTTCCGTCAAAAATTGGAATTGCTTATTTTAAAGAGGAGGAGCAGATTTGGGATGAGCAATATTGGCAAAACTGGTATAGGAAGATTGATCACAATGTACTTCCTCTTCTAAGATCCACTGATGATCAGGTAGAGGTCGGAGCTGTGCCAATCGAGACAGAGAAGGGCTGGCTTTTCATTTACAGTTACATCAAGAACTACACATCCTCACAAAAAATATTTGGCATAGAGGCGGTTCTTCTTGATCTTGAGAATCCACTTAAGATCATAAGTAAAGTTGAGGATTCGCTTCTTGTTCCGGAGAAGGACTACGAAATTAACGGAAATGTTCCTAATGTAATTTTTCCTTCAGGGTCTCTAATCAGCAATAACGAGGTAGGTATATATTACGGAGCAACGGATACCACATCCTGCTTAGCAACATTTAAAGTAAGCGATGTACTTGCCTCTCTTAAAGATACCGAATACATAGAATCTTCTCCCGGACTTCACTCAGCAATTTTTAAGAGAGCTAAGGAAAATCCGATTATCTCTCCTGTGCCTGAGCGAACTTGGGAGTCAAGGTATACATTAAATCCTGCTGCGATAATGGAGGGTGATAAAGTTTATGTCGTGTATAGGGCGCAGGGGAATGATAATACGTCTGTCCTTGGTCTTGGAATATCAAGCGATGGAGTATCTATTGATGAAAGACTTCCGGATCCGATTTATGTGCCGAGAGAACCTTTTGAAACAGGACTAAAGAATAGGTTTTCAGGGTGTGAGGATCCAAGAATTGTAAAAATTGATGACAAATTTTATATGACTTATACAGCTTATGATGGCGTAAATCCTGCGAGAATAGCGCTCACCTCAATTGAGGTTTCTGATTTTGTTGAAAGAAAATGGAATTGGAATAAGCCTGTTCTTATTTCTCCTCCAGGCAGAGATGACAAGAATTCGTGTATCGTTCCCGAGAAGATCAACGGCAGGTATCCTGTTTTTCATAGATTTGATCCAAGTATTTGGATAGATTTTGTAGATGATTTGGAATTTTCGCAGAATAAATTTCTTCAGGGAGAAATTCTCATGGAGCCGCGTCTTAACATGTGGGATAGTATAAAAATAGGAATAGGTCCTCCGCCAATCAAGACTGAGGATGGATGGATTCTTATTTATCACGGGATATCAAAGTATGATAAGAAATACAGACTTGGTGCGTGTTTGCTCGATTTTACAAGAGAGAAAAAAGTCATTGCCCGTCTTCCGTATCCAATCCTAGAGCCCGTGGTGGGGTACGAATATGCAGGACTTAGGCCTGGGACTGTTTTTGCGTGCGGGCAGGTAGTTAAGGATGGCAAGATTTATGTTTATTACGGCGGAGCTGACGAATTTGTGTGCGTTGCTACAATTCCTCTCAACCATCTCCTCCAAGATCTCAAAAATTACATTTCTTGACAAATTTACTTCTTTTTAGTACCATTAATTATGGAGCCTCAAAAAATTGCATTTTCCACAGGACTGACTTTTGACGACGTTTTATTGCTTCCCGGTTACGCAGATTTTACTCGTGATCAGATAGATTTATCATCTAATTTTTCCAAGAACATCAAGCTATCTATCCCCATGGCATCTGCTCCTATGGATACTGTTACAGAGTCAAAACTTGCAATTGCCTTGGCAAAATTGGGAGGAATAGGAGTTATTCACAGAAATTTATCAATTGAAGATCAGGCTGAAAAGGTCTCCAAAGTAAAAAAAATCCGTTCGACAAATTCGACAAATCTAGGACAAGCACTTCTGGTTGCAGCAGCTGTTGGATCTGGCAAGAATTATAAAGATAGGACAGAAGCTTTAGTAAAAGCAGGAGTTGATGCGATTGTTGTTGACTCAGCTCACGGATTTTCAAAAAAAGTTATAGAAGTTACCTCATATATTAAAAGAACTTTTCCTAAAATAGATGTTATTGCGGGAAATATAGCAACTGCAGCCGGAGCAAAAGCTCTAATCGATGCAGGGGCGGACGCACTTCGCGTAGGCATGGGACCAGGCGCAATTTGTACTACCAGAATTATTTCCGGTATGGGAGTTCCTCAAATAACAGCTCTAACTGAGGTATGCACTGTTGCAAAAAAAGCAGGAATACCTGTAATAGCAGATGGCGGGATAAAATACTCAGGTGATATGGCAAAAGCCTTGACTGCCGGAGCAAGCACTGTTATGATGGGAAGCTTTTTTGCCTCAGCAATTGAATCACCCGGGAAAACAGTTATTCTAAGAAAAGAACAAGTACCGGACAGATTCTTAAGCATTTTTGATAAAAGAACAGTTAAATTCACTTTTAAGGAATATCGAGGAATGGGCTCACAAGGAGCGATGAGTAAAGGCGCGAAGATAAAATCCGAAGATGAATTTCATGGCAAGGATTATAAAGACAGAACTCTAATTGCTGAGGGAGTTGAAGGATTGGTACCGGTCAAGGGTAGTCTTGAAGACTTGGTCGATCAGGCAATCGGAGGAATTAAATCCGGCATGTATTATGTAGGAGCAAATAATATAAGCGAGCTTTGGAAGGCAAAATTCATTCAGATTACTCAGGCCTCTCTTCAAGAAAGTCATCCGCACAGTATTCTTGTAACAAACGCAGGCAAAAACTATTGACAGAGATTAGAGAATAGCGTCTAGAAAATAGTTAAGCACAAAAATAAAAAATGATAATAGTTGTAGATTTTGGATCACAAACTGCTCATCTTATTTCCCGAAGGATAAAGGAATTGGGTGCCAAAGTTTTGTTTCTCCCACCTGAGGAAGCTTTTCTGGAGCTTAAGAAAAACCTGCCTGCCGGCAGGCAAGGTAAAAAAATTAAAGGAATAATTTTGTCTGGTGGGCCATCTTCTGTTTATTCCAAAAATTCCCCAACAATTAATTCTTCAATTTTTAATATGGAAATCCCGGTTTTGGGAATATGCTATGGTTTTCAGTTGATGGTCAAACTACTCGGTGGGGAAGTAAGAGAGGGGAAGAAGGAATATGGACCAGCCACCATAAATCTCGAAATTCGAAATTCTAAATTCGAAATTGCGAAAGGTCTTCCAGGATCTTTCGTTGTTTGGATGAGTCATGGTGATGAGATATTAAAACTTCCGAAAGGCTTTGAAGTCCTGGGGTCGTCTGACTCACTACCATTTGCTTTATCCCAAAATACCAAGAAGAATTTTTATGGATTGTTGTTTCATCCGGAAGTAGAGCATACGGAAAACGGAAACACAGTTTTAAATAACTTTCTTGAAATCTGCTCTGTTGATTTAAAAAGACATAAGATTGATGAAAAAGAAATGATAAAAAGTATACGGGATAAAGTCGGTAATTACTCGGTAATTGGAGCAGTATCAGGTGGAGTTGACTCGACAGTTGCAGCGATTTTGACAGCAAAAGCAATTGGAGAAAATTTTTATCCAATATACGTAGATAATGGACTTATGAGAGAAGGAACAGAATTGCATTTAAATAAGATTTTCAAACACATCGGCATAAGACTTGATGTTTTAAAGGTTGAAAAAGAAATGCTTAAAAGATTGAAGAATATTTCAGATCCTGAGGAAAAAAGAAAAATAATCGGCAATTTTTATATAGAACTTTTTGAAAAAGAAATGGGAAAACTTGTCAAAATGGGTAAAAAAATAAAGTTTCTCTTACAGGGGACAATTTATTCGGATGTGATAGAAAGTCAGGGAACTAAGCATTCGGATAAGATAAAAAGCCATCATAACGTAGGAGGTTTGCCGAAGAATATGAAATTGCAATTACTAGAGCCATTGAGAAATCTTTATAAAGATGAGGTAAGAGAGTTAGGACAAAAGCTAGGCTTACCTGAGGAATTTGTGAATATGCAGCCATTTCCAGGGCCTGGATATGCAATTAGAATTAGAGGTGAAGTTACTCCTGATAGATTAAATAATGAAAAAATAGCAGATAAAATAGTCCTCGAGGAGCTTAAAAATGCCAATTTGTATGAGAAAGTTTTTATTTCATTTCCTGTTTTGACTAATAGTTTTTCAACAGCTGTTAAGGGAGATGGAAGAGTTTTTGGGGAAGTAGTTGCTCTTCGAATTGTAGAGTCAAAAGACGTAATGACATCTGACTGGGCAAAAATACCATACGAAGTTCTGCAGAGGATTTCATCAAGAATCGTAAATGAAGTTCCGGGAATTTCGCGAGTTGTTTACGATATTACCACCAAGCCCCCAGCCACAATGGAATGGGAGTAAGTTTCTTGGTACTTTTTTCCGAAAAAGTACCAAAAGCTCTTGACAAGCCTCCTCTCGTGCTTTCCAAATTAAACTCGCTAATTTACAATTTCCCCGTTAGGGGCCGCTCGTTTAATCCTCCATGCGCTCGATGCCGGATTGTCAAAGATTAAAACTATTGAGGAGTGGCGAAAGAGCGCGGTTAAATGTGAAATGTTAACTGTGAAATGTTACAATATGTTGCGATGGATGAGGTAACAAGAATAAGAGAGAAGATCGATATAGTAGCGCTTCTTAGTGAGTATATTCCTCTTAAGAAAATGGGCAGAAATTTCAAGATCAATTGCCCTTTTCACAATGAAAAATCTCCGTCTTTTGTGGTGTCTCCGGAGCGACAAATTTGGCATTGTTTTGGATGCGGTAAGGGAGGAGATATTTATACGTTTCTCATGGAATATGAGAAGCTTGAATTTGTTGAAGCTCTTAGAATATTGGCAAAAAAGGCTGGAATCGAGCTTGAGGAAAGCGATTTTGTAAAACAAGGAGCTTCAAAGAAGGAAAAAATTTACAGAATTAATGCTCAGTCAAAAGAGTATTATCATTATGTTTTGACAAAACATCCAAGCGGAAAAAATGCATTAGACTACCTTACAAAAAAAAGAAAAATAGATCCCAGGATTATCGAGACTTTTGAAATAGGATATTCGCCCATCTCCGGAGACGCTCTCACCAAATATCTCCTTGAAAAGAAAAAATATAAAGGACAGGATTTGCTGGATGCAGGAATTTCAACTCCTAGGAATGGTAGGCTTTATGATTTTTTTAGAAACAGAATTATGTTTCCAATTTATGATCACAGAGATAATATCGTTGCTTTTTCGGGAAGGGTCTTGTCAGATGAAATTAAAGAATCAAAGTACGTAAATACTAGAGATACGCTTGCTTATCATAAGGGCGGTATGTTTTTTGGCCTGAATATGGCAAAAAAAAGTATCAAAGAAGAGGATAGGGCAATAATTATGGAAGGAGAATTCGATGTAATATCTGCATACTCAGAAGGAATTGAGAACACAGTCGCAATAAAAGGAACCGCGTTAACTGAAGAACAAGTATCTTTAATTTCTCGTTTTGCTTCAAGAGTGACACTTTCACTTGATAAGGATGAAGCAGGATTTGAGGCAATACGAAGGAGCCTTGCGTTTCTTGAAAAAAAAGGAATAACAACTACGACAATTGAGCTTGGAGAATTCAAGGATCCCGACGAAGCTATAAAAAATGATCCGATCTTTTTCAAAAAGCAGCTTAAGAATGATATAGGAATTTATGATTATATGATTTCGGTTTTTGCAGAAAAATATGATATGAACTCAGCAGATGGAAAAAAGAAAATATCCGACAATATTCTTCCGTTTCTGGCTCTAATTGATAATGAAATAGTGAAAGAGCACTACCTCAAATTACTTTCAAAGCGAATTGATACTTCTCTTGAAAATCTGAACGCAGAGCTTGAAAAGAAAAATAAAAAAGAAACAATTGGAGACAGAATTGTCAGCAAGATTAAAGACAGAAGAGTAAGGAAGGAAGTAATCGAAGAATATTTGTTAAGCCTGCTTATTCAGATGGATGAAAGAAAAAAAATAGTTGCAGAAGTATCTGAGATATTGAGAGATTATAAATTCGAAAACGCTTCATTTCAAAAGATTTTTGATATGATGATCAATCCCGAAAATTTGGGAAAATCTATCGTTGCTGGAGATTTTGTAAAAAAGCTTCCTCAGGAAATAATTCCGATTTTCGATATATGCTATCTTCTGCCAATCCCTAAATTTGAAGATGAAAAGAAATATTTGAGCGAAGTCTTAAAAGTTGCCCATGAAGCAAAAATGCTTTTTGTAAAAAATAAAATTAAGGAGATGTCAGAAAGTTTAAACAGAAAAGAAAAAAATGGATCCGAAATAGACAGTCTTCAGAGCGAATTAACGATGCTTTCGCAAACTATAAGTGAGCTTTCCTCAGCTTCAAAAAATTAGCCTCCTGTGTTACAATAGAGAAACTTATGAAACAGAAGGCTCCTGATTTCCTGAAAGATATTGTTGATTCTGCAAAAAAAAGAGGGTATATCACCCAAGATGAGATCTTGGCGATTTTCCCAAAACCCGAAGAGCATCTTGACGAACTTGATGAGCTATACTCCAGACTTTTCAAGCTCGATATAGATGTTTTTGAAAGTGTAGCTCAGGATCAGGATGCTGATAAGCCCATCGAAATTCTTGAAAAAGAACTTGAGGCATTGACTGTCCTTACAGAAGGAACAATTTCTGATCCTGTCAGAATGTATCTTAAGGAAATCGGAAGAATTCCGCTTCTTAATTTTCAGCAGGAAATCGCACTCGCCAAAAGTGTGGAGAAAAATGACGAAGAGGCAAAAAAGACCCTTATAAATTCAAATTTAAGATTGGTTGTTTCTATTGCAAAGAAATACGTCGGCCGGGGATTAACATTGCTTGACTTAATTCAGGAAGGCAATCAGGGTTTAATTCGAGCAGTTGAAAAATATGATTGGAGGCGCGGATTTAAGTTTTCTACTTACGCGACGTGGTGGATAAGACAGTCAATAACCCGTGCAATCGCAGATCAGGCAAGAACAATCCGAATCCCCGTTCACATGGTTGAAAATATCAATAGATTCTTGCGCGCCTCAAGAAAGCTCATGCAGGAATTGGGTCGTGAGCCGACACCTGAGGAGGTCGCAAAAGTCCTGGGAATTGATCCTGAAAAGGCGATGGAGATTATTAAGATCTCCCAAGAACCTGCATCTCTTGAGTCACCAGTGGGAGATGAGGAAGATAGCAGGCTTGGAGATTTTATACACGATACGACTGCTCCGACACTTTTTGACTCAGCATCCCGTGAGCTTCTCAAAGAACAGGTTGATCAGGTGCTGGGAACATTATCAGATCGTGAGAGAAGAGTTCTTGAGGAAAGGTTTGGGCTTAAAGACGGCAAGCCAAAAACGCTCGAAGAGGTGGGTAAAATGTTCGCTGTAACGCGAGAGAGAATACGACAAATCGAAGCAAAGGCTCTTCGAAAACTGCGCCATCCAAGTCGTGGCAATAAACTCAAGGATTATTTGGGATAACCAGCTTCCATTCTTGGATTTGTTTTAGTGCCTCCCGTTTGGTTTTGAAATATTCTTCTTCTAAAACTTTAAAATCAGGAAGTCCTTTGCTTTTCATAATGAGCTCCGCCTTTACGCAAAGATATTTGGTTTTCTCTTTCCTAATAACAACAAGTAGATAGCCATTTGATACTTTAATCGCCCATTCTTGGTACTCCGGTCTATTCCAAGTCTGAAACCATTTCTTCACGAAAATATTATATCATTTTCGAACAAGTACAATTGCGTTGGGGAGATTGCGGCCCGGTCCTGCTTTATAGCCTCCAGACCAGAGAGCTGTAGATCCTCCCTGATCAAGACCAAGCGCATTTTCAATTCCCATTGTCTTAAGAACTGTTCCCGCATCTGAAAAAGAAGCACCGTAAACTATACCTATATAAACCGTACTGCCTTTTGTGCCGATAAAAGTCCGTGCTCCTTTTCCTCCGCCCGCTCCTGTCGGATTTCCTCCTGAGACAAGAAGGATCTGCATGGCAATTACACTATCAACACCGGTATCACGCCCCCAATCAGATGAGCGTCCCCTTACACCCATCGTATTGCCGGTGAAGAAAACCAAAGGAACTGTTGAATAGACATTGTTATCAGAATTGAAATAAACTTTGTTTTTGTTCATTAGAAGCGTATCAAAAGAGTTTACTTTACCTGCGCATGAAGGATAATCAGGCGGACAGAAATAAGAGCCATTAATTCCCGCAAAGCCTCCCGATCTTGCGACATAAGTTGCTAAGGGAAGAGCCGGGCAATTGTCGCGGCAGTCACCATCAGATGCTGTATCTACCAAAACTCCTGTAGAATTAAGGTCGGCTGCAATAATTGAGACAAGAAATTCCCCATTTGGAGTTGAAACTTTCTGCTGAGAATATCCAGAGCCCGGTGCCGAATTATTCACGGTAATATTTGCAAGTTGCGCAATAGATTGTGCTCCTACACTTCCGCTTGCAGCTTTTAAGCTATTTTCTTCTTTTTCAATAACTCCAGTTAGTGTTTTCAAATCAGAAGATGCTGAAGAATAGTTTAATTTAGATAAATTATCTAAAATCTTGGCGAACTGCTTATCAAGCTCTGCGGTCTTAACGCTTTGTGCACGAAGATCTGTAATGCGGTTATATATTCCTATAGATTCTTTATAAGTCGTCTCAACATTTTTGATATCTTTTTTAAGTCCTTCATTTATTTTGTACTGATCTTCATTTTTCATTTTGGTAAGCTCGCTGTCGATAGTTTTAATCTTAGTTTGCAAATCTGTATTCTTGCTACTCAAATCTCTGATCTGTCCTTGGAAATTTGAAAAATAGAAAAAACCAATACCTACGGCTATCAAAATAATAACGATCGGAACAATGGG
>JBBUBI010000002.1:0-4964 GCA_038058335.1 Patescibacteria group bacterium | reverse complement strand
GAAATTTGATTACCGACATAGGATTTGTTATAATTAAAACAATATGAAGAAACTTTCATTTAAAATGGTTGCACATCATTCCGCTTCGTAAGAAGGCGGGATTGTTGTGTTTACATACCGCCTTCGAGGCGGTTTTTTTGTGGAAAAATATGAATAATAAAATTCTTTTCATCTCAGCAACTCATGGTAACGAAGAATATTCTATTAAAGTTCTCGATAGCCTTGAAAAAAAATATCCTAAATCTAAATACGGCTATGAAAGGCTTATTGGAAATCCCAAAGCGCTTAAGAAGAACATTCGGTATATAGACCAGGATCTAAACCGATCGGCTCCGGGAGACATAAAGAGTAAAATTTTCGAGGAAAAACGCGCGGCTGAAATCATGAAAATTTCAGAAAAATTTAAATACGTTATTGATTTACATGGATCAAATTCGAAATGCGGAGTAACTATAATTATTCCCTACCCTTCGATAGAAAATATTCTCTTATCAGGATTGTTTGATATAAAAAATGTGGTAATATGGTACACAAAAAAATCTGACAAAAACGTACCATTAACTCAATCTTGCAAGCCACCGGGGCTTGAAATCGAGTGCGGCCCAAAAAATGATCCAAAAATAAGCGCTGTGTTAAAAGGAATATTAGAAAAATTTTTAAAAGAGGGAAAAAGTATGAATATTGAGAAACTAATAAAACGGCTTAAATCAAAAGAGCTTTATGTGGTTAATGGAATTTATAAATCGAAAAATAAAATTGCAAGGGATTTTAAAAAGGTAAAAACAGCTAGGGAAGAATTTTATTCTTTTATGTCTGCCAATCAATATCCTGGAAAAATTAATTGTTATAAAATGAGGAAAATTAAATTTGAAGATTTATTTTTATTAAAAGCCGGCAAATAGAAATTATTGAGGAATATGTATAGAAATGGTATCCTAAGCTTATGATTAAACCACAGACATTAAAAGGATTTAGAGACTTCTTGCCAAAGGAGGCACGAAAAAGACAATACGTAATAAACACCATAAGATCGGTGTTTGAGTCCTATGGCTTTGAACCCCTTGAAACTCCTGCGCTTGAGTATGAAGAAGTACTTCTGGGTAAATATGGCGATGAGGGCGACAAGCTCATGTACCGCTTTGAAGATAATGGCAAGCGCAAGATTGCACTTCGATATGATCAGACCGTACCTCTCGCCCGCGTAGTTGCTCAGTATCAAAATGATCTTCCAATGCCGTTTAAGAGATACCAAATTCAAAATGTCTGGCGCGCCGAAAACACCCAAAAAGGACGCTTTCGAGAATTTCTTCAAATTGACGCCGACATAGTCGGTACATCTTCTCCACTTTCCGATGCCGAAATAATCGCGATTACAATAAAATCTTTGGAAAAACTTGGGATTAAAAATTTTAAGATTTTGATTAATGATCGAAGTGTTTTTAAAGATATCCCACTCGAAGCAATTTCCGCTCTGGATAAACTTAAGAAAATCGGAGAAGAAAATGTCTCGAGAGAAATGGTTTCGAAGGGAATTTCAGAAGAAAAAGCAAGAGACATTTTGGGGAAAATTAAGTCACAGGAGCCCACCGAGATCATCAATAACTGCTCTCAAATTCTTAAGAATTTAGGAATTGATGAAAATGTTTTGAAATTTGAGCCAACCCTTGCGCGAGGACTCAATTACTACACTGGGCTTATTTTTGAGGCTGAAATCGAAGGCTATGATGCAGGATCTATCGCCGGCGGAGGAAGATATGACGATCTTATTGGCATGTTTGCAGGCAGGCGAATTCCGGCAGTTGGCTTTGCTTTTGGTTTTGACAGACTTATGGAAGCACTTGAACAATTTGACCTTTTCCCGAAAGAATTATCCTCTGTCAAAGCCTTAGTCATGATTTCTGATAACAAAGAAAAATCTCTTGAAGTATATAAAAAACTCAGAGAGGAAAATATTTCGTGCGAAATTTATCTAGACGAAGAAGATAAACTTGAAAAACAGCTTAAGTATGCTGACAAAAAAAATATCCCCTACTCCATAATCGTCCAGGAAAATAGTCTTTCCCTAAAAGATATGGAAAAACGAGAACAGAAGGAAATTTCGATTGATGAGTTGATAAAACAACTTAACAATTGAATAATATTTCAATTTTAGGTATAATATTAAACTATGAAGACACAAATTCACCCACAATATTTTGATGCTAGGGTCGTATGCGCCTGCGGCAATAAATTTAGCGTGGGTTCGACAAAAGAAGAAATTCACATTGAGCTTTGCTACAAATGCCATCCATTCTATACTGGCGAGCAAAGATTTGTGGACTCAGCTTCCCGAATTCAGAAATTCCAGAATAAGCAAAAGGTCGCTCAGCAATACGTAGTAAAGAAAGTAAGTAAAGAAGAAGCAAGGAAAAAGCAAGATGACGGCCCCAAGACTCTCCGGGAAATGCTAATGTCCATTAAATAGCTAACTGACCACAGACTACTGACTACAGCCGTAGACGGTAGACCGTAGACAATAAGCAATTTTGCTATGGAAGACTACAGAAATACACAAATTGAGGAACTTAGCAGGAAGATTGAAGAAACCAAACTTCTATTGAGCGACCCTTCTTTTTCAGAAATGGCTCAGCAGGAACTAAATGAGCTTGAAGAGCAGAAGAAAGCGCTTGAGACAGAAATTTCCCAAAACACAGAAGAAGAACCTGATTCTCTTGATGACAGGAATGTTGTCATGGAAATTAAGGGTGCTGCTGGGGGTGATGAATCCAAGCTATGGAGCGATGAACTTCTACGAATGTATATCAAATTTGCTCAGAACAATAATTTCAAAGTCGAGCAAGTTGACGAAAATGCAGTGAGGATTACCGGCCCAAACTCCTTTGGATTCTTCAAATACGAGGCTGGTGTTCATCGAGTACAGCGGATTCCTACGACCGAGAAGCGCGGACGCGTACATACGTCTACGTCAGTCGTCTCCGTACTTCCGGATCTGGATGATATTGATTTGCACGTAAATCCTGAAGACATAGAATTTGAAGCATTTCGTGCCGGCGGACACGGTGGTCAGAATGTCAATAAAGTCTCAACAGCTGTGAGAATAAAACACGTCCCATCCGGAATTGTCGTAACATGCAGAACCGAAAGATCTCAAGGACAGAATCGCGAAAACGCGATGAAGCTCCTGCGTGCAAGGCTTTGGGAAGCAGAAGTCGAGAAACAAAATAAAGAAGTAAGCGAGCTTAAATCAACTCAAGTCGGCAAGGGCATGCGTGCAGAGAAAATACGAACTTATAATTTCCCTCAAGACAGACTCACTGACCACAGGATCAACAAGTCCTACCACAATCTTCCTGGAATCCTTGATGGCCAGCTCGATAAAATTGTTGAAGATCTCAAATCCCGAGAATCACAAATTTAAAATTGAAATTTGAAGTTTTCAATGAAAATTAAAAATTGAAACTTGAAAATTAATGAAATTTAAACTTCTCGAAAAGAAAGAGGAAACCGCAGATACGACAACTTTTATTTTTAAACCTCCTACAGGCTTCACGTGGCGGGCGGGTCAATATCTTTTCTATACGTTACCTACGGGAAACCCGGACAACCGAGGAATTACGCGCTATTTCACGATCTCCTCTGCTCCATCAGAAAGAAATGTAAGAATAACCACTAGGATTAATACTAAATCAAGCACTTTTAAGCAAACTTTAAATAAACTTAAAATAGGAAATGAAATTGAAGCGAGCGGGCCTGATGGGGATTTTGTAGTGGACTCCGATTTGATCGGAGTAAGTGATCCAAAAAGAAGCTTAATTTTCATCGCAGGGGGAATCGGGATCACCCCATTTCGCTCAATTCTAGTAGATTTCGCATCAAGAAACCTAAAACCAGACGTACAACTTCTGTATTCAAATCATGATGAAAATATTGTATTTAAAGATGAACTTGAATCACTTAAACCACAGAATCCGAATTTGAAAATAAACTATATCCTATCCCCTTCCCACATCGATGCTAAAACTATTTCAACTATACCCTACTCTCTAAACGCTACTAACTTTTTTATTTCCGGTCCCTCTCCATTCGTCCGCACGATTCGGGACATAATCCTCTCACAAGGAGTAAAAAAAGAAGATCTCAAGCTCGACTTCTTCCCCGGCTATTCTTAATCCGAGCTTGATAGCTTTTGTTATCTTGACAGATTCCTCGTTTTTGGTGTTATACTAAATCCCATGCCAAAAACAAAAATCTCTTCAGAATTAGTAACTAAATCTTATCTCACAAGTACATTGAAAATTGAGCTTGATATCTTCGAGAGTAAAATAGAAGAGAAAATAACAAAATTCACAGACTCAATACTAACAGCAATGGACCCACTCTTAAAAGAGCTTGAGCAAAGACAAGAAGATAGAGAGCTTGCCTCGTATCAAAATGAGAAAGTTAATATTCAACTTGGAGACCACGAAAAAAGAATCAAAGTCCTCGAGCAAACTGTATAATACTTACTACTTGATACTACGCAATAAATTGATTACCATAATCTTAATGACGCAAAATTCTTCCTTAACGAAAAATCATCTCAAATTTAAAACCGAGGAGGTGATATTCTAGATGAACAATAAAACATTAATAATCATTATCTCTGTATTAGTAATTGTAGGTGGCATACTGCTTATCGGAGGAAGCCTTGGGAACAAGAATAAATCAGCAACCGATAAGAATACCTCGACACCAAATGTCAGCCAGCCTGCAGCGCAAAACGATCCAGACGCAGCAAAGGGCAAGCCAATTAAAGAAGGTACGATTGAGATCATAAATCTGACAAAAGATGGATTTGAGCCGGTAAGCACTACGATTAAAAAAAATATGGTCGTTATATGGATAAATAAATCTGACAAAGAAGCAGGTGTAAGCTCCGACAGTCATGCACCGCTTAACTTAGGAAGATTCCCTACCGGATCATC
>JBBUBI010000001.1:0-26164 GCA_038058335.1 Patescibacteria group bacterium | reverse complement strand
ATTATTTATCTCTGAAGAAAATTAATTTATTTTTCTTAAAATCTACTAGATATGAGGCTATAAATGTAGTTATGGGAACTGCTAGAATTAATCCTATACTTCCTACCAGAGTTCTTACAATTTCCTCAGCAAGCATTTCGTAATTGAGCACGTCACCGAATGGCACAGTGCTATTTACAAATAACAATAAAAGCGGAAGCGATGCGCCTGTATAAACCAAAACTAATGTATTCACCATAGAAGCAATATGGTCTTTTCCGATATCCATTGCCTTAGCCCATATCTCTGTAAAATTTAATCTTACATCTGTTTCTTTTAATTTATAGACAATTGCTGACTGAGAAATTGTAATGTCGTCCAAAACTCCAAGCATTCCAATAATTATTCCCGCAAGCAGAAGACCGCTCATATTAAGTCCTCCTTTGCTCATAGTCTGCACAAAACTTGCTTCATCCGAAGAAAATCCGGACAAATGTACCAAATCAGCAAATACACTCGCGAGAATTCCAGTCACGACAAGAGCAATTACTGTTCCGATTACAGCAGACGTTGTCTTACCATTAATTCCGTGAGACAAATAAAAAGTGATAGGAATTAGAAATATCGAAGCAGCAACTGCAATAAATACCGGATCTTTTCCTTAAATTATACTCGGCAATACGAATATAAAAATCGTAGCAAATGATATCGCCATTCCCAAAAGTGATAGCGCGCCGCGAATCCTTCCGATAAAAATTGTAAGAAGCACAAAGATCGATAAGAGAATATATATCGGGGGTTTTCTGACAAAATCAGTAATCAAAAAAGTTTCTTTATCTCCCAATACATTTGTTTTGACTATAAATACAGTATCTGCTTCTTTATATTTCGGCAAATAGGAAAGTGGAATTTTTCCGCTCTCTATAATTACTTTTTTGTCTTTTAAATTTCCGTTTGTAATTTGCAGTTCAATTTTCTGATACAGTTGTGTTTTACCGGAGACTTTAATCGATCTTTCTTCAAGGATTTTTGTAACCTTTGCTTCGTATCTTGAATCCTGAAGTTGAGCGTGAGAAATTTTTGGAAGAAAGATAATTAGCAGAAAAACTATTACAAAAATTTGGATTATTCGCAGAAACATATTGATTAGTATATCAAATCTTATAAAATTTAACCTCTTGACAAATGCAAACTACTTGCATATACTAAATGCAAATGATTAGCATTCACAACTGTAAAGACGAATTGAAAAATATTAATCTAAAGGCAACGCCTGCTCGCCTTGCTGTTCTAAATATTCTGGAAAAATCAGTTACACCCCTGGATATATCCCATATTTTTTCTCTACTTAATAAGAAGGGTCTTAAGACAGATTTCGCCACAATATTCCGGACGATGAACTCTTTTACTGAAAAAGGGCTTACAAAGCAGATTAATCTTAATGAGGGAAAAGCAAGATATGAAATTTCAAGAAATGATAATCACCACCATTTGATTTGTCAAAACTGCGGAAGCATCGAGGACATTTCCGACTGCCCTATTGACGCGCTTGAAAAGGAAATTCAGGAAAAGAAAAAATTTATTATCAAAACTCACTCGCTTGAGTTTTTTGGATTATGCAAGAATTGTCAGTCTTAGAAAACATATTATTGTTCACGATTATAGGAAGCGTCGGAGGTCTTACCGGTGGACTAATACTTCTATTTAATGAGAAGTTTGCAATTAAAATTTCTCATTTCTTGGCATCATTTGCTGCAGGAGTACTTCTGGGAACTGCATTTTTCGATCTTCTCCCTGAAGCAGCGCATGAAGGAGAAAAACTTGGTATAGATATTTTCTTGTGGACACTTGTAGGAATAGTCATATTTTTTCTAACAGAAAGGTTTATACACTGGTTCCACCATCATGATGAATACCATGAGCATTCTGAAGAAAAAACTTCAAAGAATACTTTACCGTTAATAATTATTGGAGACATCGTACATAATTTTCTTGATGGAATTGTCATAGCAGCTACATTCTTGGTAAATCCCGCAGTAGGAATAATAACAAGTATTGCAGTCTTCGCACACGAGCTTCCTCAGGAAATTGGTGACTTTGGACTAATGCTTCACAAAGGGATGAAGCGAAAAAATATTATATTAGTTAATATATTAAGCGCCCTTATTTCAATAGCAGGTGCTCTTATTGTATTTTCACTTGGAAACGTATTAGAAAATTATATTCCAATTTTTATTGCTATCACTGCAGGATTTTTCATTTATATCGCCGCTTCTGATCTTATCCCCGAAATTCACCATGAAAAGAGGAAAAATTTTGCTATTATAGAAACGCTGCTTTTTCTTACAGGAATAGCAACTATGTGGATCTCTACTTCGCTAATTACCCACGGAAACTAAACTATTTTTTACCAAAATTAAATACTGCAAAGTATCCGTTGGTCGCTCCGCATCCGTAATTCCATTTCGCATCAAGCATATTTTCTCTGTGGCCTGCAGTTGACTTTGCCCATCCTTCATTTACTGCATAATCAGGAGTTGTTTGATTGCTTGATTGGAAAATCACTTCCCCCATTGCGTTAAATTCAGATTGTCCCTGAAAATATTTGCCAAATCCTGCATGACTGTCCAAACTTCCCAACGCAAGAAGCTCGCTTAATCTCTTTGAAGCAACATCACACAAGCTTCCACTTGAATTTAGACCTGGCAATCCTCCATTTGCAGACCTGAATGAATTTACTGAAGATAGTAAACCGGAATCAGAAGATGGACTTGCAAAAACAGTTCCTGAGGAGGATACAGTAGATGACTCTTCTGTTCTTACAGACGCCGGCGTAGAGCTTGGGACAATTTTCTCTTCCGTTACTTCCCCTGAAATTCCACTCTTATTTTCATTAGTAACAAATCTTGCTGGAACAACGCTGGGGTTTGAGATTGCATTTATGGAATCTCCTTTTACTTTTGGCCCTCGAGATTCCATTGGCCGATCCAAATCCTTCTCGCCTGAAGCAATTGAAACAATTATAAATACGAAAATCAAAAATACTGAGGCAGTTATTCTTGGTGATTTAAGAAGAATTTTTAAAGCTTTTTCGGATAACTTAGTTAGCTTTCCCCATATCATAGCGATTTGGGCAGTAATCTATTCTAGACATAAAGGGAGCTATTTTGCAACCAATCTTTTTTTATATTTTTCAAGAAATGTAGGAAGTTGCGAGTGTACTGGATTTGGTAAATTATCAAGAGTAAACCAACCGATTTCATCATGATCTTTTGGTGAAGCGTTCTTCACTTTTTCCCTATCAACTAAGACTTTGTAGCAAAGAGCAACCCAGTGAGTTTTGTTTCTTTCATGATCTACTCTGTGAACATCCATAAATCCCAGGAAGTCAAATTCTAAAACATCTGTCCCATATTCTTCCCTTATCTCCCGCTGAAGTGCGTCTTCAGTTTTTTCTCCAAACTCCACCGCTCCCCCGCCCAAATCCCATCTTCCGCGCTCATCGCGCGTGGTCTTGCTTCTTTTTCCCATGAGAATATTTCCTTTTCCGTTATGACAAAAGAAAACTACAGAAACACCCGGCACATCAATTCCCCTTTTCACAAGTTGATTATAACAATTAAAGCTCTTTTAATTAAGCCTCATTTTATGTACGATAGACTGAATGGAACTTTTCCTTGAACTTACTGCTATTGTATTCATTGCTACTCTATTCTCAATCATTATGAGAATTTTGAAGCAACCCCTAATAGTTGGCTATATTCTTGCAGGAATATTTATTGGGCCGTATTTTCTAAATATTTATCAATCAAGAAGTGATATAGAACTTTTTTCAAAAATAGGAGTTGCAATTCTTCTCTTTATAATGGGGCTTAATTTAAGCCCTAAGATCATAAAAGAAGTAGGAAAAGTTTCGATTATTGCTGGAGCGGGTGAAGTGATCTTCAGTACTATCATAGGCTTCGGTCTTTCAATAATACTGGGATTTAATTTTATGACGGCTATATTTATTTCGCTGGCAATTTCTTTCTCCAGCACGATTATAGTTCTTAAAATTCTTTCTGATAAGAATGCTCTTCATAAGCTTTATGGAAGAATATCCATTGGGTTTTTACTTTTTGAGGATATCGTTGCAACGATTCTTCTTCTTGTAATTCCTTCATTTGCTCAAACAAATGAAGCAAGTCTTGCAACTATTACAGGTCTTCTGCTTCTTAAATCTGCAGGAATTTTGATAACGCTTTATCTTGTTTCATCATTTGTCATGCCACGAATAAGTGTATTTATGGCCTCCTCAACTGAACTTCTATTTCTATTCTCTATAACATGGGGGCTGGGACTTGCTGCGCTCTTCCATATACTTGGTTTTTCAATAGAAATAGGCGCACTTATCGCTGGGATAATGCTTTCCCTTACTCCATTTTCTTATGAAATCGAGTCAAGACTCAAGCCTCTTCGCGATTTTTTTATAGTTCTATTTTTTGTCCTGCTTGGTTCACAAATGGTGATAGGAAATATTTTTACAATGATCATTCCTACCATCGTCCTGTCATTTTTTGTTTTGGTAGGACGACCCATAATCGTGATGATTGCAATGAACCTTTTGGGCTACAAACGCCGGACCGGATTTATGACTGGAGTAACTGTAACCCAAATAAGCGAATTCTCTCTAATCCTCGTAGCGCTTGCGCTTTCTCTTGGTTATATATCAAAAGACATTTTGTCACTGATAACTCTTGTAGCTCTAATAACCATCACTCTATCTACCTATCTTATAATTCATTCTGGGAAAACATATGGAAAACTCGAAAAACTTCTTTCAATCTTTGAAATACGAAAACCAAATGATAGAGAGATAAATACTGATTCGGAGCGGTATGAAATTATTATGTTTGGGTATGACAAAGCAGGTCAGGATTTTTTGAAATCTTTTGAAAAATTAGACAAAAAGTTCCTTGTTATTGATTTTAATCCTGATTCAATAAAAAAACTAAAAAGTGAAAATATTCCGTATCGGTTCGGAGATGCACAAGATGTAGAATTTTTATCAGAGCTCAATTTATCAAAAACTAAAATGTGCGTCTCGACTATTCCCGACTTTAAGACAAACATGCTTCTTACAAATCAAATAAGAACTGAAAGTCCGAATGCAATTATTCTTGTCCTTTCACGCGATATGGATGAAACCGAAGAACTGTATAGAGCAGGGGCCACTTATGTAATTATGCCTCATTATCTGAGTGCACGATTTGCAACAAATATGATTGGAAAATTCGGGCTTGATACAGATGGGTTTGCGCAAGAAAGAGAAAAACATTTAGATCATATCGCAAAAAGAAAAAAACTTGCCGAAGAAAAAATTTCAGCCGAAGATAAAACTGAAGATAATAAGAAAGATACCCAATAAAATTCTATAGATTACAAATAGATTAAAATCTTGCCTTTTGGCAAGGTACAAAAGTACTTTAATTGCAAATAATCCCGAAACCATAGCCGCAATAAACCCAATAGAAAAAATTGATAAATTATCAATCCCAGAATTAAATATCTTCCTTGATGACACAAACCCGGCTCCAATGATTGCCGGTGTTGAGAGAAGAAAAGAAAATCGTACAGCAGATTCTCTATCAATATTTAATGCACGTGCCATTGTGATTGTTACTCCGCTTCTCGATACACCTGGGATAAGAGAAATTGCCTGAGCCATTCCAATGAAAATTGCATCTTTTAAGTTAATTTCTTTGATATTCTTATTCGTCTTGCCTTTTTTGTCAAAATACCAAAGCAGAATTCCGAAAATTATAAGAGTAGCTCCGACCAATAATGTACTTCGAAAATTCTGCTCGATAAAATCTTGAAATAAAAATCCAACTATTCCTGCCGGAAAAGAAGCAAGAAATAGAAAAATGAAAAGTCGTGAATTTTCATCTTTTATTAAATTTCTTCTGTCTGAAGTTAATTTTTTTATAAAACTGAGCGTCAGTTTTATCCAGTCCTTCCAGAAAAATATTATAAGAGCAAGGGCAGTCCCCAAATGAAGCGCAACATCAAAAGACAATGAATCAACTACTCCCTGCCAGTTAAAAAGTTTGGGAATTATTATAAGATGCCCAGATGAAGATATAGGAAAAAATTCTGTTAGACCCTGGACAATTCCCAAAATCGCAGCTTGTATTATCTCCACGTCTCAAGTTTACAATCGATGAAAAAAGTTTACAAGAAGAAAACAAAAATATACAAATATGCTATATATGAAAACATAATAATTTGTACTATACTTACATTTTCAATGAAAAAATTGATTGTAATTGCTGATTGGGCTCATGATTCGCTTACATGTCAGGAAATAATTTCATCTGTTGAAGGATCCCTTAAAAAAAACTCTCGCCCCTATATAACTTTTGTTGCATCTACTCCATCTACCGTTCACACTTCTTACCTCATAAACCAAGTAGTCGAAACCGAAGAAAGACTTGGAAAACCAAAAGATACTGTGATCTTTCAAAATACAGACCCGCGCCTTCAGACAAAAAAAGGCGTTGAACAATCAAAAGGTGCGGATTTTATAATAATTGAGCTTCAAAATGGAATGTTTCTCTGCGGACCGAATGCAGGATATGATTTCTCAATGATAAAAAACAAAATCAAAAAAATTTATAAATATAAAGATTTAGATAAAGGAAGTCAGTTTCGCTCGCGAGATTTATATTCAAAGGCATCTGCTCAGCTTATGGAAGAAAGAGCAAAGGAAATGGACTTAATTGAAATTACCAAAGCCTCAATTCCGGACTTCAACGGATATTTTGTCGGACACATAGATAATTACGGAAATATAAAAACCACAATTAAATTATCCGATTTCAAGAAAAATAAAATCGGAGACAAAATAAATATTAAATTAAATGATGCACTTCGGGTTGCGGAATTTGCTACCAATCTTTTTGGAGCAGAACCCGGTAAGCTTGTCATCTATCCTGGCTCTTCAGGAGAGAAAGATGACCCATATCTTGAGATTTCAGTTTGGAGGCACTTCACGGAAGATGAAAAAACTACTGGTACTCATGAGTTTAATAATCCTCTACCTGGAGATAAAATATTAATTACATCCTGATCTTTTAAATTATTCTTCTCTGGACGTCTTGATAATAACCTAAAATAAATGTTTTTCGGAAACACATGCTCCTCTTGCAGGATAGTTAATGATTGTTTTTTTCACGATCCCTAGTCTTTGCGCAAGATCTGATACTCTTACCGCATCTTTCTTTTGGCAAATCAGATGGACATTTTGTCCGGTGTTTAAAGTAAAGTATACTTCAAGACCTTCACTTCTCCATTTCCTAACTGCTTTTATTACCTCTATAGATTCTGGAAGCAGATAAATAAGAGAAGGACTTGATGTAAGCATAATTGCATGTAACTCTAAAGCCTCCGCCTCAAGAAGCTCTCCAAATCTTGTAAAGTTTTTTTCCTGTATGTATTTTTTACATAATTTAATTTTCTTATCAATATTCTGGATTCTTGTTTGAAAAAACGGACTTGAATCAGCCGTAGTTTGTCCTTTGGTTGTGCTAACATCCTTTTTTTTATCACTTAAGACCACAACAACATCTGCAATGTCCCAATGATCAGGGGGGGAAATAGAAACAGAATATGAAGCATCACTTGTCTCACCGTCAAGCCATTCAACGAATCCATCCGGTATAGATCTTGACGCAGATCCTGATCCCTCCCTTGCCAAAATTGAAAGTTCTTTTTCTGATAAATTAAGCCCTGCTGCTTTTGAACCGGCAAGACTCAAAGCTGCAAATCCAGACGCGGAAGACGAGAGTCCAGTTGAGGATGGAAAATTACTTTCAGAGACAACTTTTGATTTTGTTTTAATTTTTGCCATTTTTCTAATTCTATCCAAATGTTTAATAACTCTTGATCCTTCTTCTTTCTCTTTTTTGCCATTTATTATTACCAAATCTTTTTTAAGTTTTGGGTCAAATTCAACAGTTGTAGTTGTCAGAAGATTACTTAAATTCATCGAAATACTTCCGTTGACCGGAAGTCTTAATACCTCATCCTTTTTCCCCCAGTATTTTATAAAGGCAATGTTGGATGGTGCTATTGCTGTTGCTTTCATAAAATCCCAATATTCTGTAAGCTCATCTTTGCAAAAGGAGTAAGTTTTTCCTGAATCTTTATAATTTCTTCTTTTTTGAAAAACTCTGCTTTCTCGACTTCATCCTCAGCAATAGTAAATGGTCCATTATGTCTTGCAGTAAATACCATCTCCATCTCTGTCTCTTCGGGCATCTTACAAAGAAATTTTGTCACATACTTTATCGACGTTTGTATTCCTATCTCTTCTTGCATTTCGCGAATGGCTGCTTCTTTATAGGATTCTCCTTTTGTCACATGACCTGAAACAGAAAGCGTATATTTTCCCGGATTCAAATCTTTAAGCATGCTTCGTTTTTGTAAAATAATTTTGTTTTCATCATTATAAATGATAACACCTATTGCCCGATGAAAAAGGGATTTATCATGATGACAATCGTAGCGAGTACGATACTCAATAACATTATCATCTTTATCCACAACGATAAATAATTCTTTCTGATTATCTATCATAATTTAATAACCCAAAATATTTAAATATATCCATTATCCCATCTTCATTTACATGACCTCCTATCATTTGCCTAGTATCAGATGTATCAATTTTCTCTTTTAACTCTTCTGTGGAATTTCCCATTGCCGCTTTATATCCGCATATTTCTATAAAATCCCAGTCGCCAATAGTATCTCCAACACCTAAGACTTCGTCTTCTGGAACTTTAAGATATCTCAGAAGATATTCAACTCCAGCACGCTTTGAAGCTCCTCTCGCAGTAAGATTTAATATTTTTATAGGAGATATAAATGGATGAGTACTCCACCTCACTAAATATTCTGAAAAATCCGATAATATTTTTTCTATTTCAATTTTTTCCTTTTCATTTTTAGCATAAATATTTATTTTAGATATAGGAATTGTTTTTGCAATTGATTCTATGTCTGCTAGGACAGGTTCTCTTTCAACAATTTTTGTATATTGGTCAGTAAAACTACTTTTCAATTCTTTTTGTAAATAGTAGTCGTAATTACTAAATAAATTTATGTAAATATCTTTTGGCAAGGCTTGTATAATTTTTAAGACGTCATTTGACGGAAATACGATTTGATGGATTATCTTATCTTGGATGGGATTAAAAATTGTTGAACCGTTATTAGCAATGTGGGGGTTATCAATCCCAACTAATTTAATATTTTCTTTTGCAGCAAAAACCGGTTTTGCTGTAATAAAACTGACAGGAATTCCTGTGTCATGTACATTTTGAAGAACTTTCCTTATCTTTTCGCTTGGATGAGGGAAATTAACTCCCTCTAAATTTCCTACAATTACCCCATCTATATCAAGAACAACCGCTTTAATTTTATTTTTCAATTCTTACTCCTTCTGCATTTGCTTTTACGTCTAATACTTGCCCGCCTGCATTTGTAATTGCTTTTTTAACTGTCAACGTTTTATGATTTGGGGCAACAGCAATCATGCAATCTCCTCCACCGGCTCCTGATAATTTCGCTCCATAAGCACCGGCATCACGGGCTGCATGAGTCATTGCTGCCAACCTGCCAATTTCTACACCATATGCAGATAACAATCCTTCATTTATATTCATCATTTCTCCAAATCTTGTAAAATCTCCCGCAATGAGTGCTTTCCTTCCTTCTTCAACGCATGCTGTACTTATATCAAAAAGGTGGGGTAAAATTGAAGGAAATATTTTCATTTTTTCTCCCACCATTTTGACGAGAGTCGGTGTATCTCCTTTTAGTCCGCTGTATCCAACAATAAGCGGCAGCGACTTTACCAAAATAGGCTCTATGACTTTTCCGCCACCGACGAAATACAAGATGCCGCCATAAATTCCAGCGGCCGTATCAAATCCCGATCCAACCCCTTGAATATCCAAAACAGTTTTATAAGCAATATTAAATATTTCTTTCGGCGAAAGGCCAAGATTCAATAGTTCGGATAATGCTTTGAGAATACAGACTGTTGATGCAGAAGATGACCCGAATCCGAAGCTTGAAGAAAAATCTGATTTGGTAGAAATTTTTAGACCTATTTCAATCGGATAAATTTCAGAAAAATTCTTAATCGCAATTTCTATAAATTTAGCTCCTTTTGGAATATCTCCTGTACCTATGTCTTTAATATTTTTCTTGTACTTTTCGATCTGCACATCAGGGGCATTAAGTTCAAGGATCTGTTCATCCAAAATTTCGGCAGTTAGATAAATTCTCTGATCGACAGCAGTTACTAAACATGGTCTATTGTGGACAACGGCATGGTCTCCAAGAAGCATTAATTTACCCGGTGCTGAAACAACTACTTTAGTAACTTTCAGCATCTGTATTTTCTCCATTTCGATCAAATTTTGTTGCCCGGATAATTATAACGGGGTAGTCTACTTTAACGTCTCCTCCTTCTTGTCGAATATTGAATTTATCTTTTACTTCATCGGGAGCTGCTAATATAAACGCGTCCAATTCTTTTTGCTGATCAGAAGTTATTTGTCCACCGTTTACCCAATCGGATGTTTTTACCTGACTTATGTGATAATCCACTACATCCACATGAAATTTTGCTTCGAGCAAATTTGCAATCCATTCTGATTCTGTAGGAATATTGCACATTCCGTCAGCTAAGATATTTCTCCCATTAAATTGCTGTTTAAAGCTATGCTGATTATTGATCCACTCTTTCATCTCATTTGGAGACATCATGTCAGCAATTATAAGTCTCTTACCCGGCTTTAAAACTACATGTATTCCTTTTAATACACCAACTTGCTGCTCTTGGGGAACGTCTTTTAGTCCATACCTTACTACTACCAAATCAACCGAGTCTGACCTAAGAGGCAATGCTCTAGCATCTCCAGATATGCTTCTAATTTCTGGATTTTTAATTTCTTTTAATAAATCAACAACTCCGTCTAGAGCAACATAATAGTTGTCTGGGCTTTTTGACATAAGTCCGATTGCGACTTTTCCCGGTCCAGACATCAAATCTAAAACTACCTTCCCTGAGAGATTCTTTAAGCCTGATGTCTCAAAGAGTTTATCTGCTAACTCCTTATCGGCGTAGGTTGCTGGGCCCTGATTAAAATCTCTTATTGAATATCCTTCCTGCATTACCATTTTTATTTTTCCTCTCTTAATCCCTCTGCTCCCAATACGGCGTCGTATTGTTTTAAATTATGCTTTGAAGCTATTCCTTGAGACACTGTTTTATCTGGGTGATAAGCCAATACCACACCGCTCGCTTCTGTTTTCCCTCCTGCTCCACAAATCTTTGCTACTCCCCCAGCTTGTTCAATTTCATTAATAAGCTTTATCACTGAAGGAGATACAACGCCCAAGTTTTGTAGATTAAGAGAGCCTAACCTTATTATCTCCATAATATCTTGTTCGTTTCCGCTTTTAAGAGCAGCAAGCAGTTCTCTAGTAAGCCTCTCTTGATCATGAAGCAATTTTCCAACTGAGTCTTGATCTTCCTGATACCTACTTCTTACCATTGCAACCATTTCCCCAGTAGATTCTGTAGGCCTGCCGGTATCTATTATTAGAAAGTTTTCAGCAATACTTTCGGGGATTGAAAACGGCACGGGCTGTATTATTTTAAGATCTGGTGTTTCCTTGCGGAACCAAATTAAGCCTCCGAAACAAACAGCCGCATTATCTCCTCCCGAAGGCATGCCATGTTTTTTCTGCTCTACCAGAAATGCTATATCATTGATTACGCCTTTGTTCGAATCTATGTCTTCTCCCAAAAACGACGTCATTGCAGCAACCACAGATACTGCAGTAGCAGCCGATGAACCCAACCCTGCACCTATAGGAACTTCAGATTCTATTGAAAGCGAAAAACCCGAAGGAACATTTCTGTCAAAATAATGAAGAGTTTCCCCAATTGCTATTACGGGAAAATCCATTTCATCCTCTGTTATTGATTTTAAAATTGAGGCGTCATTACTATCCCTGTACTGCTCCCATTGGTTTTGCGCCTGCTCTCTTATGCCATGTATCTTTTCAGCTGAAACAGTTACTGAAGCATTTAAGTTTTTAGACGTTACTCTTATATCTGAGTTCTCAGATGGGAATAATTTCACGACACATCTCTTATCGATAGTTGTAATAATTGCCGGTTTTCCATGAACGACAACATGCTCACCAAGAAGGTGAATTTTCCCCGGAGCAGAAACTGATATTTGTTCTTTACTCATTTAGTTTGAATTTCAATGTATAAGCTATTACACTCTCAGAGTCTCCGGCAAAAGATTTACGCAGAACTCCGATTACATTTTTTCCTTTTTTCAAATCCTTTTCTTCCCAATCAACAAGCTGTCCGACCATTCTATCATTATTTTCCAGTTTTACAACTACTACGGGGTACGGGGCCTCATTCATAAACGTTTTCGTAGGAACTCTTATTATCGTCCAATTTAATATCTTACCCTTGACCCCAATAAGAGCTGCGACGTCCTTTTGTCTTCTCCAAAGTTTTACAGGTGTTGTTATCATGCTCCTTCGCTCTTTCTGTTTTTCATTTTAATTTTACTCTATGTCTTATGATTCTCCTAAGCTTTTGAGCTTCGGATGCATGACCCTTCCATAGTTTTAACGACGGAGGGTCATATTTTAGCTTTGTAATATGTGAATTACGGCTATTGCTCCCGAGCCGCCCACATTATGCGTTAATCCTATTTTTGCATTCTTTACTTGCCTTAATCCCGCCTCTGCCCGCAATTGCTGGGTAATTTCAGCAATTTGTTTTATTCCTGTTGCTCCCACTGGATGACCGCACGCCTTAAGTCCCCCTGAAGGATTTGTGATAATTTTTCCCTTACCGATTGTCCTCTTTCCTTTAGAAATATCCAATGCTCCCTTACCCCTTTGCGAAAAACCTAAATCCTCAACTGCAATCGCTTCTGCAATTGAGAAGCAATCATGAATTTCTGCAACATCAATATCTACCGGTTTTATTCCTGTTTTTTTATATGCACTCCCTGATGCTCGAACAACAGAAGTTAAAGTCGTAAACGAATCCCTATTGTGGAGCGAAAGTGTATCTGTCGCAACCTCGCTTGCGGTAATAAATACAGGTCTTGAACTTTTTGGATTATCCGAAGAAACAACAACTGCAGCTGCGCCATCTGATATAGGAGAACAATCTAGAAGCTTTAGCGGATCTGCAATTCTTCCGCTTTTCATTACATCATCAATTGTAATAGGACGGCGAAACTGTGCCTTCTCATTTAATGATCCATGATAGTGGTTTTTTACAGAAATTGAAGCAAGTATTTCTTCAGAAATTTTATATTTTTGCATATACGCCTGCGCCATTAATGCATAAATACCTGGAAAAGTAAGACCTGCCTGTCTTTCTTCATCAGAGCCCGCAGCCATAAGCCCTGCTGTAACTTCATCTGAGCTTGAATCAGTCATCTTCTCAATTCCCAAAACCAATACAGTTTTGTATTGACCCGCCATAATACTATTTATTGCTGTATGAAGTGCAAGTCCGCCTGATGCGCAAGCCGCCTCAATTCTAAATGCCGGCACACTTACGCCCAATACTTCACTGAATAATGGGCCAAGATTTGCCTGATTTCCCAACATTCCTGCAAGCATATTACCGACAAAAATAGCATCTATTTCCTCCGGTTTTTTGCCTGCGTCTTTAAGAGCATCGCTCATTGCGTCCTTTGCAAGTTTTCTTGGAGAAATTTTCCATAATTCTCCAAACTCCGTAGTACCAACTCCTAAAATATTTATTTTCATAGATCGATTTTGCTCATTCTTCGATTTCACTCAGAATCCTGAGCTGAGTCGAAGGACTATGATCCTGAGTTTGTCGAATGGATCATATCGTATGCGTTTGTTTTAAGTATGTTGCGTAAGAAATATATTTCTTTTTCTCAATCTGACTTGAAACTGAAAACCCTTTTTTTCTCTTTTGAAGTAAATTTGCAGTAGTTTCAAAAATAAATCCGTCGGATCCTGCTCCTGACCCGTACGAGACAAAAAGTATCTTCTGTTTTGGCTTTGCAATATCCAATACCGCAGCAAGTCCGGTAAGAGATGACGCAGAATAAGGATTTCCTATTTTATCAACTATCAGAGACGGTGCTAATTGAGCGGAAGAAAATCCTAATTTTTTCGCAACAACTCTTGGAAATTTTCCATTTGGCATATGAAATACACAATAAGAAAAATCTGAAGGAGCAAGTTTACTTTTTGTAAGCAAGTTTTTTGCTTCCGAAAAAACATGTGTATAGTAAGCGGGCTCTCCAGTAAAACGCCCAAAATGAGAAGGATAACGCATGCCATCTCTTCTCCAGAAATCAGGTGTATCAGAAGTAAATGATGAAGTCATAAGAATATTTGCAATTATTTCTGTTTTTTTATTACCTAAAATATAAGCACATCCAGCGCTCGCTGCGGTATATTCGAGCGCATCATGAGGCCTTCCCTGAGCAGTATCGCTTCCGATTGCAAGACCATAATTTACTTGCTTTCCTTCGATTAAACCGAACGCAATCTGAATTCCTGCTGTTGCTGCCTTACATGCAAACTCGAGATCCGCTGCCAAATAATTATTGCCAATTTTTAAATATTCTGCAGCAATAGAGGATGATGGATTAACTGCATAAGGATGGCTCTCGGAGCCAAAGTATACGCATCCGATCTTATTTGGATCTACTTGTGCCATGTCGAATGCTCTTCTTCCTGCTTCAATTCCAATCGTAATTGCATCCTCATCAAATGCAGGAACTGCTTTTTCACTTACCTTAAGTCCTGCAGTTATTTCATCGGGATTCTTCTGCCACATCTGCGCAATTTCTGAAAGCTTGAGTCTATATCTTGGTATATAAACACCGTATCCCACTATTCCGCTCATATTATTTTTTTATCCTTCCTAATCTCTGGTGTGCCTTGGCTAAACTTCCTTCGGAGAGACTGGCAAGAAGAGAGATTTCTCCTGCAAGTACCGCTGCCGCAATAATTTTAGCAAATTTTTCGACTTTCCCACTACCAGCAACTCCCATTATTCCTAATGCTTCTTTCTGAGTTTCTAGTTCTGTTCCTCCCCCTACAGTACCTATCATTAACGATGGTAGATAAACGGAGACATATAAATCTCCGTTCTTTAGAATTTTTGCAGTTGTCATTCCCATACTTCCTTCTACTACATGCGCCGGATCCTGTCCGGTCGCTATAAACATCGCAGAGATAATATTGGCATACTGAGCATTAAACCCCAAAGATCCGCTCATCGCAGAACCTATCATACATTTCGTAAGCCAGACTTCAAAAAATCTTTCGGCGTTGGTTTTCAAAACACTTCGTAAAATTTCCTTTTTCAGTACAACTTCTGACCAAGCTTTATGACCGCGGTTGTTAATAAAATTAATCCATGCAGGTTTTTTGTCTATATCAAAATTCCCTGCGACAGAAAGACATTCGACTCCTAATTTCCTTTCAATAAATTGAGCAAGCTCTTGCGTAGCAATTGTTGCCATGTTCATTCCCATCGCATCTTGAGTATCGAAGTAAAAACGCATAAATACATACAAACCCTGCGTTCTTATCTTTACTTTTAATAACTCTAGATGAGAAGATGTTTTCTTCGCAATTTCAGATAATTTTTTATCATTTTCTTTTATCCAATAAAATAATTTATTGCTTTTTTCAATTGACCCTGTATAAAAAACAGGGCCTCTTGTGACCCCGACTTTAAAAGAATTTACATTCGCACCACCGCTTAAGGAAATAGCCTTACATCCTCTATTTACCGAGGCTACCAATGCGCCCTCAGTCGTCGCAAGCGGAATGAACAAATCTTTCTCAATTTTAAGCCCATTGATTCTCAATGGACCGGCTATGCCCATAGGAATTTGGGAAATTCCTATCATGTTTTCGCAGTTTTTTGAGGAAGCAATGCTTTCATTTAAGGAGTAGTTACCGATATGAGAAAGCTTCATGTCAATTTTTTTCTCAATCTCTCCTCTCCGTTCTTTTGCAGTTTCTAAGTTTTTCAAACTCATAATAAGCCTTATTATATAGTCGTATTCGGGGCAGGAATCATTCGAACAGAAGTGCTATAATACAACAAAAGTGAAAATATTAATAGATAAAATTCTTGAAGGTGACTCGCACGCAGTCGTTAAACTCTACAATTTTTATTCTCCGAAAATATCTAAATATCTTGAGCGAAAACTCCCGAAGGAGGAGGCATCAGAAATACTAAATGATGTTTTTCTTGAAGCAATTGACTCACTGCAAATTCTTAAGAATCAAGATAATCTATTTCCATGGCTCTATAGAGTCGCTCGGAACAAAACTGTAGATCATTACAGAAAACAAAAGCTAAAATCTATACTTTTTTCACAAATTCCATTTCTAAAAATTCTGGAATCAGAAATTAACGATCCGGAATTCCAATTCGAAAAAAATAAAACACGCGACAAAGTAGAATCCACTTACCTTTCGCTCTCTGCTAATTATCAAAAGATTCTCAGGCTTTACTATGAAAATAATTTATCAATAAAAGAAATCGCATTCAAGATCAATTTGTCTTTTAAAGCAACTGAATCTCTCTTCTACAGAGCGAGACAAAGTTTTAAAATCGCATATAACTCTGACTTTATTGAAGAGTAATACTGAGCATGCCGAATGTATGAAAGAGAGTGAATTTCTCGAAGAACTTCAAAAGCGCGCAAGAGCACAGGAATTAATAATAAAAAGAATGCCGTTTCCGAAAATTTTTGAGGCAGCAAGTGTTTGGCTCGGGAATCATCCATGGAGATACTTAATACCTCTGGCCTTCCTATTTACACTGCTCTTAAGAAAGTTTTTTGGACCCTCTTATACTGACTTTATCCTAGCATTATTCAGGGGCGTATTATGAAAAAAAGTACTTTCTTTATTTACGCAACCTACATTTTTACCAAAACACTGGCAGGTCTCACTTTTCATCCATACAAATCTGTGATCGAAACTGTAAGACGCCCAATACTTCTTCCGGTAATACTTACTCCCTTCATAGGAATTGTTATTTTATTCATTGCTGGGAAAATCGCTTCACTTCTTATTGTGGTCTATGGACTTAAGCGAGAATTTATAGCAATGTTTTTAAGCACAACTCTTGTTTCAATAATATTCTGGCAGGCTCTTCTGATATATATACTAATAAGCTTCGTCTTGGCTTCGCAGAAAAAGTCTTCGTAATATTCATAATTTGAATTATAGCAATTTCACAAAAATAAGTTATTATAATGGTATGGATAAAAAATACGCCACTTGGTTTATTTTGGGAGCATATGGAGTCTGGTTTGCAATTCTCTCAGGAACAGAAGAAGTAATATCGGGAAAATATTGGAAAATTATTCTAGCCTTAATCTTAGGAGTAATCTCATACTTAATGATTGCGAAGACAAAAAAGAGTTGATTATTTTTTCTTACTATTAATAGCAACGGCAACAGATTTGTCAATCCATTCAATTAATTTCTCCCGATCATTCATAATCTCTTCCGGTAAATTCCAGTACGACATTGTCATTGATTTACCTTTTGCAGTATACACAAATGGCTCGCTTCCCAAATCTTCATAATCTTTCTTATTACTCTCATCGACTTTAAAATATAAAGCACCATCTGCAATAAGTGAGAAAAATATTCCGTCTTTGTATATTCCCCATCCACCAAACATCGCACGTGAGGTTATCCCGGGAATTTCTCGAAATACTTCATCAAATACAAACTCACGAAAAGAAGAATCTGCCATAAATGAATTATATCAGAGGAGTACTTTTGCGGATAGCTATTTCAACCTAATTAAGCTATAATAAGACTGTGCATAATAATTTTTATGCAAGTGGATTCCTCTTTCATTTAAGAACGCAGCAGATTCTCTTGCATCAACCAAACATAGACAAAAATTCTTCCTCAGCGTGGAATATGCTTGGAGGAGAAGGCAAAGGCGAAGACGTATGCAAGGCATTTCAGGAGATAATTCTTAAACTTCTTGATGTAAAACTACCTACAAAAAATATATTTCCCGTATATGACTATTTTTATAATAAAGTTAATAAAAATCATCACATCTTTTATGCGGAGGTAAAGAAGCTTCATTCTTTTCCTGAATCCCGAAAAGGTGCTTTTTCATGGTTCACTTTTAAACAAGCCACCAAACTTTCTTTTGATAGTCAGACCAAGCAGGATATTATGGTTGCAGAAAGAGTAATTAAGGCACAGGCACGAGACAAAGAAGCACTAAATGCCCCTCTCGTCGCTGAAGCAGTAAGTCTATAAATCTTCAGAGTTTATGATAAAAAATCCTGTAATTCCTGTTTGGAAGCCTGCGGGATGGACACCCCTTAAATCAATCAGAGAATTTCAAAAGAAAAACCCAGAATATAAAGATGAAAAAATTTCTTACGCAGGACGTCTTGATCCCATGGCAGAAGGAGTACTTCTACTTCTCGTAGGAGATGAAAATAAGAAAAGGAAAGAATATGAGAAGCTCAGCAAGGAATATGAATCAGGAATTGTTTTGGGAATTACGACAGACTCCTTTGATGCACTGGGTATTATTAATGATGTCAAACCGGATAACTATCCTTTAAAAAAAGAAATTTCAAATTGTCTAAGAAATTTTATAGGAAAACAAAAACAACTCTATCCGCCATACTCTTCAAAAACCGTAAGCGGGAAATCTCTTTTTTGGTGGGCGCGGGAAGATAAGCTTTCGGAAATTAAAATACCAGAAAAACAAATCGAAATTTATTCGATAAACATTCTGTCAACAAAATCAATAAACGGCGATACTATATATAAAGAGGCTGTGGGAAAAATTAGAAAGATTGAGGGAGAATTCAGACAGAAAGAAATACTTAAATCTTGGGATAAATTTATGTTTGAAAATCAAAAAAATAAATTCCTGAAAATAAAGTTAAATATTTCCTGCTCAAGCGGAACATACGTAAGAAGACTTGCCTCTGATATTGGAGCTCATCTTAATTGCGGAGGGTTTGCACTTTCTATTATCCGCTCCTCAGTTGGAAAATACTCAGCAAATGCTACAATAAATATTGAGTAGTGATTAAATTTTCTAAATTCCTAATCCTCTGTATGTTAATAATTGACGTTATTCTCTTGGGAATAATTCTAGTTGGTGGAAATGATATCCCAGTACTAAATCCGATGGGATTTGTTGCACAAAAAGAAAGAGATTTGATAATTACGTTTATTCTTCTGATGTCTTTTATAGTAATTCCGGTATTTATTCTTACTTTCTTAATTGTCTGGAAATATAAAGCGGGAAATTCTCACACAAAATATGATCCTGATTCGCATCACGATTCAAAATTAGAGATCCTTTGGTGGGCGCTTCCTGCAATGATTGTTTTTACTCTGGCTATTATTACATGGAAGAGCACGCATGAGCTCGATCCCTACAAACCTCTTGATTCTGATAAAAAACCAGTGATTATTCAAGTAGTTGCTCTAAGATGGAAATGGCTTTTTATATATCCTGAGCAGAATATTGCGGCTGTAAATTTTATTCAGTTTCCAATAGCCACACCAATTAATTTCGAGCTGACAGCAGACGGACCCATGAATTCTTTCTGGATCCCGCAGCTTGGTGGTCAAATATACGCAATGACAGGAATGCAAACAAAAAGACACCTCATGGCTAATGAGATAGGAGAATTTTCAGGTACTGCTGCTGAGATAAACGGCAAGGGATTTGCAGGAATGAAATTCGTTGCCAAAGCAAGCTCGCAAGCAGATTTTGATGGTTGGGTACAAAACATAAAGAAATCAACGCATCCACCACTGAGCAAATCTGAGTACGAAAATCTGGCAAGACCCAGCGAAAACAATCCGGTGGTTTTCTATTCATCGACTGAGGAGAGTCTTTATGATTCGATTATAATGAAGTACATGACGTCTACTGAAAACAAATGACTATGAACAGGATGGAACACTAATGACAGATTTTATATTCGGGAAACTAACTCTATCAGCTCTTCCTCACGAATGGTTTACGATTGCGGGGACTATCTCTATGATCGCCGGAGGAATAAGCGTAGCAATATTCCTCACATATTTCAGGCGCTGGAAATGGTTATGGCAAGAATGGTTCACGTCTGTTGATCCTAAAAAAATTGGGATCATGTATGCTATCGTCGCGCTTCTTATGTTCTTTCGAGGAGGATTGGATGCTGTAATGATATGGATTCAGCAAGCACTTTCTTCCGGAGCATCCCAAGGATATCTTTCTGCGGATCATTTTCAGCAAATTTTTACTGCACACGGAGTTATCATGGTGTTCTTCGTTACCATGGGCTTTTTATTCGCTCTACTAAACTATATTGTTCCGCTCCAAATAGGAGCACGCGACCTTGCTTTCCCGTTCTTAAACACTTTGGGATTTTGGCTCTATGTAGCTGGGGCAATTTTAATTAATCTATTTTTTCTGGTAGGCGGGGAATTCGCAGCGACCGGATGGCTCGCGATAGCACCACTTTCCGGACTTGAGTTTAGCCCCGGCGTCGGTGTCGACTATTGGCTGATGAGCCTGCAAATCTCAGGACTTGGGACATTACTCGGAGGGATAAATTTTTTAGTAACGATTCTAAAAATGCGGGCTCCCGGTATGACTTTGTCACGCATGCCACTTTTTGTATGGACGTCTCTTTGCAGTATGGTTCTTGTTGTTTGTGTCTTCCCTCTTCTCACCGCGACTACTGCATTATTATTCTTAGATAGATATCTTGGCATGCATTTTTTTACAACAGGCTTTGGAGGAAACGCCATGATGTATATAAATCTTATTTGGATGTGGGGGCATCCGGAGGTCTACATACTAATTCTTCCGGCATTTGGAGTATATTCTGAAGTTGTCACAACATTTTCGCAAAAGCGATTAGCCGGATATACCTCGATGGTATTTGCAACAATCGGCATAACACTTCTTGCTCTTTTGGTGTGGCTGCATCATTTCTTTACGATGGGAGCAGGCGCGAATGTGAATGCCTTTTTCGGCATGATGACTATGGTAATCGCGATCCCCACAGGCGTCCAAGTCTTCAATTGGCTCACCACTATGTACAAGGGGCGTATCAGAATTACCACTCCGATGCTTTGGTTTTTTGGATTTATCAGCACATTTACTCTTGGAGGAGCAGCTGGAGTTTTGCTCGCTTCGCCTCCCGCCAATTTTCAGCTGCACAACAGTTTGTTCTTGGTCGCGCATTTTCACACAATGGTAATTGGCGGTGCACTTTTTGGAATCTTCGCTGGCATTACTTATTGGTTCCCCAAAGTCACGGGGATTAAGCTAAATGAACAACTTGGAAAATATTCTTTTTGGTGCTGGATAATCGGTTTCCTTGTTTCCTTTGTTCCGCTATATATATTAGGTTTTATGGGCGCAACTAGAAGGCTTGATCATTATGATGCATCCACCGGATGGCAGCCATTATTTATCGTCTCTGCACTTGGAGCCTTCATTATCGCAGCCGGTGTAGCTATGCAAATTTTGCAAATTATCGTGAGCATAATTCAAAAAAAACAAAATCTGGATAAGACAGGTGATCCGTGGGATGGCAGGACGCTTGAGTGGTCGACATCATCTCCTCCTCCATTTTATAATTTTGCTATTATTCCGGAAGTTACTTCTCGAGACGCATTTTGGGAAAAGAAATCCTCCTCCTCCAAGGCTCCGAAGGACAATCATTATGAAGACATTATCTTGCCGAAAAATACCGCGATGGGCATATATATCTCAGCTCTTGTTTTCCTTTTAGGTTTTGCAGTGATTTGGCACATAATATGGCTTGCTGTATTGGGCTTAGGTGGCGCACTTGTCTGCTTTATTATTCGCGCATTTGACGAAGAAACAGAATATATATTGCCGGCCAAAGAAGTTGCGAAAATTGAAGCTGGGAGAAATAAATAATGGAAAAGCACAATTCTGATGACAAAGTTTTTTTTGGATTTTGGGTCTACTTGATGACCGATCTCCTCATGTTCGCGGTACTTTTTGCGACATTTGCCGTTCTTCGCAATAACACCTTTGGCGGAATTACGATCCGCGAAATATTTGATCCGCCGGCTGTTTTGACCGAAACACTAATTCTTCTGACAAGCAGTTTTGTCATGGGCCTTGCGATTGTTTCGCTCAATTATAAAAAGAAATTTTTCACAATTTTCTTCCTGATCCTAACTTTTATTTTAGGATTAATGTTCCTGGAAATGGAATTTAGTGAATTCATACATATAATTGAGCAGGGCTACAGCTGGCAGACTAGCGCATTTCTATCTTCTTTCTTCACTCTTGTAGGAACCCATGGTCTCCACATAGCAGTCGGGCTTATCTGGATGGGAATTCTTGTTGCTCAACTGCTCAGGAGAGGTTTTACAACTGGAAATCTACGTAAAGTTAGGCTTTTGAGTATGTTTTGGCATTTCCTGGATATTGTTTGGATTTTTATTTTTACTATTGTTTATCTTATGAGCGGAATTTGAAATGAAAAAATTATCTCAACTCAAATCTTATCTAATTGGTTTTATACTATCGCTTTTGTTCACGGCGACGTCTTATCTGCTTGTAGTCAACCAAATATTTTCCGGCGGAATTCTGATAACGGTAATTCTGGGACTTGGAATTCTGCAGCTTCTTGTACAGCTGGTATTCTTCCTTCACTTAGGACAAGAATCAAAACCGCGGTGGCATTTAATTTTTTTCATCTCAACTGTTTTTATAATACTCATAGTCGTAGTTGGATCTATCTGGATTATGGATAATCTGAATTACAACATGGTGCCTCAAGAGATAAATACATACATCATGGAAAAAGAAATGATCTATAAATAACTAAGTCAAACTTCTTTGTTTAAAACTTATTATCAGCTCACCAAGCCAGGAATTATATACGGCAATGCCATAACTGCGATTGCCGGATTTTTCCTTGCATCACGCGGAAATATAAACTTCTTACTTCTTTCCCAAACATTAATCGGGATCTCTTTTGTCATCGCATCTTCCTGTGTTCTCAATAATATTTTTGATCGAAATATTGACAAAAAAATGCAGAGGACCAAAAATCGAGCACTTGCAAAAGGATCAGTTTCTGTTCAAAATGCATTTGTCTACGCAATAATTTTAGGAGCAATTGGATTCTCGACTCTTATTATTTTTACAAACTCCTTAGCAATGCTTGTTGCGCTGACCGGTTTTATCCTCTATGTTCTTGTTTATACTCCGATAAAACACCGCTCGGTTTATGCAACTCTTATCGGAAGTATTTCTGGAGCAGTTCCTCCAGTTGTGGGATATACTGCGGTGGCGAATAATCTTGATCTGGGAGTTCTTATCCTGTTCTTAATCCTCGTCTTCTGGCAAATGCCTCATTTCTACTCAATCGCAATTTTCAGAATAAAGGAGTATTCGCAAGCAAACATTCCCGTCCTCACAGTAAAGAGTGGAATTAAAACAACCAGAATTCATATTCTATTTTATATTATCGGTTTTATTATCACGGCTTCACTCCTAACTGTATTTGGTTATACGGGTTATTTTTATTTGCTAATAGTAACGTTAATGGGATTTATTTGGCTGGGATTATATATAAAAGGTTTTAAGGAAAACAATGAAAAAGTATGGGCGCGTAAAATGTTTCGTTTTTCTCTCTGGGTTTTACTTGCTACATCTATCATGATGTCGCTTGATGTTGTATAATTTTTATATGGCTCTTATTCTTCACATAATAATTGCACTCACGAGTATCATTTACACTTCTTATGTTTATATCATCCCATCAAAAAAGAAACTTCAAATTTCTTATATTCTTGCCGCAGCAACTTTGACAACTGGGTCATTTCTGTTGATAAGTAAGCCAAGTCATTTAGTCCAAAGCTGCATAATGGGGCTGGTTTATTTAGGGTTCGTAATATTTGCGCTCGCCTCCGCCCGCCACAAACTTTCTTCCTTCGATATTAAATAATTTTGAAAACTACATTAGAAGCATTATTTAGAAGATGTTTGTTCTTCTATGCAGGGAAATTCTATAATTCTTTGATCTCACCAGCAAATTCTTCTCCATATAATATTCGTCCTACTTCTTTTACTTTTTCGACAACTCTTTCTTCTTCCATTATTTTTACCCTATGATTTCTAATAATTCCCCTGGAGTAGATAATTGATTCTTTTATATGATCAGGACTCCAAACTTCTTTTGCTTCTTCAGGTGTTATTTTATGAACTTTTCCATTAAATGTAAATTGCATGGGAATACCCTCTGTAGCAGCTATCATTGATGCTGTCCTCATATAATCGCCTATGTACCCAAAATCAACTTCAATTTCTCCATACCCATCTTCGTTTATTCTAATCGGAGCTCGAACAGGCTCAACTTCTTGTGTCATAGACGGGATTATACTATGATCAAAACAAAATATCAAATCGAGGCAATTATATCAGATACTATAATTCTTCTTCCTTTATAAGAGGGTAAATATCCAAGGCAACTTCTTCGTATGGATGGGTTTTCTTAATTGCTTCAATAACTTCCTTTGCTTTATTTTTGGGACAAACCGTTTCGATCCGCTCTTCTTCAACTTTCTCCAATTTTCCAACTTCACCAATCGCAGGATTTGCGCCTTCCAAAGGTTTGTATCTTCCAAATCCAATTGAGGAAAATGTGCAATGGCTATATTTTCCTATCCTGCCTGCTCCAGCATCTCCCATTGCTTGTCTTACCTTATCCGCAAAATCAAGAGGAACAAAAACAACTATTTTTACCAATTCTTCCATGTGGTGATTATAGCAAAGTTAAGAATTATTTTTTGATCTTAATAACTACTTTTCCTTTGGGGCTTTGATTTTCTTGATATTCAAATGCTTCTCTTGCTTGATCTATGGGGAAAACTTTATCAACCTTAGGTTTAATTTTCCCTTCCTCGACATATTTTGCCAAGCGGTTTAGTAATACAGTAGTTGTATTCGTACGCTGGCCAATAGCCATTACTTCATGCTTTTTAGCAAGCTCTTCGTTAGGCTGTCCAAGCATTGATACAAGAATTCCATTCTTTTTTAGTACTGCAAAAGACTTATCTACAGCGTACCCTCCCACTGTAGTAAATACCGCATCGTAGTCTTTTAGTATTCCGTTGAAATCTTCATTTTTATAATCAATCACTTGGTCTGCTCCAAGACTTTGTGCAAAATCCATATCTTCAGTACTGACCGTCGTAGCAATATATGCGCCCAGTACTTTTCCAAGTTGAATGGCGATACTTCCTATACCACCTGCTCCCCCATGAATAAGAATTTTTTGTCCAGATGACAAATGGATATGATCTTCAAGGGCTTGAACAGCGGCCACTCCTACAAGCGGCAGGGAGGCTGCTTCTTCAAAGCTTATTTGCTTGGGTTTTAAAGCCAATTCGGCATAATTTACAGCGGCAAATTCTGCAAATCCGCCAGAATTGCCTACAATAAGATTTGCACTGCCATAAACAGCATCGCCAATTTTGAAATCAGAAGAATTATTTGTATCGGTAACCTTGCCGGCGAAGTCTCCTCCCACAGTTGCGGGGAATTTCAAAGGAACCCTATCTTGCATAGCTCCTGAAATAACGAAAAGATCAAATGGATTTATACTTCCTGCATAAACTTCAACCAATACTTGGCCGTCTTTAATTGAAGGTTTTGGCACATTGTCATTAATCTCAATTACCTCTGACCCACCATATTTATTTATTTGCACAGCTTTCATGACTTAATTATACCAGAACAAGAAAATTACTTTTTTCCGCTTGATAGCTTAAATGCACTGTAAGCCAAAAATCCCGCGAAAATAACTCCGACAATGCTTACCCACAAAGGCACGTCCCATCCTGCTAGGGTTGCATTCCAACCTGTCAAAAGACGTGACACATGAAGAAACGCTACTATTGAAAATATTACGGAAGTTACTTGAAAGTATGTTTTGGATGATAACAATTAAATCACCTCGATTCCTATCTTTCTTGATCATTGCACGAAAAATCCAGAGCGTCAAGGTTGACAGAAAGT